>CAYWZI010000007.1:0-34522 GCA_964462815.1 uncultured Microbacteriaceae bacterium | reverse complement strand
CGACGAGCGCGCGGACGCACTGCTGCGGGTGCTCTACCTGATCTTCAACGAGGGCTACTTGTCGCGCGGCGCCGCACACGTCACACGGGTCGACCTGGTGCTCGAGGCCATTCGGCTGACGCGCCAGGTGGTCGACGAGTTGCCCGCGAGCGCCGAAGCCGAGGGGCTGCTCGCCCTCGAGCTCTATCACCACGCGCGCGCGGCAACGCGGGTCGACGGGCTCGGCGAGCTCGTGCTGCTCGAACACCAAGACCGCACCGGCTGGAACCTCGACGTCATCACCGAAGCCAACGCCCGGCTGCACAGCGCCATGACGCGCATGGCGCCGGGCCCCTATCAAGTGCAGGCAGTGATCGCGGGGCATCACGCCAACGCGCGCACGGCCGGCGACACCGACTGGGCGGCGATCGCCGAGCTGTATGCGCAACTCGGGCGCATGGCACCGAACCCCGTCGTCGAGCTCAACCGTGCTGTGGCGATCGCGATGGCCGACGGCCCGCTCGCCGGCCTCGCCGTGCTTGATCGCCTCACCGGGCTCGACGATTACCACCTGTTTCACGCGACGCGCGGCGAGCTTCTCGCGCGTGCGGGCCGCCCCGCGGCCGCCAGTTTCGAGCGCGCGCTACAGCTCGCGACCAACGAAGCCGAGCGCCGGCACCTCGAGCGGCGCGCCGCCGAGGCCGCCGCGAGCGGCCACTGAACAGGCTCGCGTTCAGGTATACGATTCGTACACGCGAGAGAGGCGCACGATCGCGAGCCTCTCAAGCTCATCCCAGAGAATGGCGTGTCGGTGCAGACGGTGAGCGGTGTCCGCCGCAGTGGTCTGTTGGTCGCGCTCGGCACCGCGGTCGCCATCGCAACGGGGCTGGTTGTCGCGACCGGTGGCCTGCTCGACCACCGCGCTGACGAGGGGGTTCGGGGCGAATTCGCCAGCCTCTCGGGCGACGACCTGGCGATGCGGCTCTCCCTGCCTCTCGCAGTGGATGCGGGGAGCCACGATGCCGCGGTGCGCGACACAATCGCCACCGCCTTCGAGCCCGCCACGGCCGAGGTCTCGATCGATCGCACCGTCAATGCTCGGCTGGAATTGACGCGTGAGGGCGACGACGGCTTCGGCGCGCAGGTCGCAACGCTGAGCGTGCCCGACGTCGAGACCCGCGTCGAGCTCGTCTCGGGCTCGTGGGCGGGGGAGTCTGGCGTTCTGATGCAGGCCGATGCGGCGGCGGCGCTCGGCATCGTGCCGGCCACTGTCGTCATGCTCAATGGCGAGCCGTTCGAGGTGACGGGCACGTGGCGCGTGCGCGACGCACTGGACCCGCGCTGGACAGACTCGATTCTCGTCACCCAAGGAAACACAAGTGAGCTCGCGGCCGTCGTTCTCATCGACGAATCAGTGCTGGAAGATCTCGCAGCAGGGCCTCAGGTCACGTGGAGTGTCATTCCCGACGTTCGCGCGATCACTCTTACCGACCTGTCGACGATGCCGCGCGCATGGTCGTCGCTCACGGACTCGTCGCGCGACGACGTGGCCGCGCTGGAGGGCATCGCGCGCAGTGGTGGCTTCGTCGATGTCGCGCTCGAGGTCGAGGCGAGTGTGCTCGTGCTCGCCGCCGTCGAACCGGTGGTGCTCGTGCTCATCGCCGTGCTGGCGCTCGCGAGTCTCGCCCGCATCACTCGATTGCTCGCACTCGACCGAGAGAGCGAGTCGAGGTTGACGTGGTCACGCGGCGCGTCGGTGGGGGCGCTCTCGGCATCGGCATCGGTCGAAGCCCTCGTGACCGCGCTGGTCGGCGCCGTCGTCGGCGCAGCGGGCGCGGTGTGGGTGCTGCTCGTCGACGGGGTGCCCGTTGATACGGTGCCGTGGGCGGAAGCTGCGGCAGTGGGCGTCATCGTGACCCTGGCAGCCGTGATCTTCGCCGCCGTGACGTCGTGGCAGCTCGTGCGCCGCTTCGACGCCGACCGCGGCGCACTGTCGTCGCGCGGGTCACGAACGGCCGGGCTCGGCATCGTCATCCTCGTCTCGATCGCAGCGGCGGTCTCGACCTGGCAATTGTTGCTCTA
The DNA here is from genome assembly GCA_964462815.1 of uncultured Microbacteriaceae bacterium. Classification (GTDB taxonomy): domain Bacteria; phylum Actinomycetota; class Actinomycetes; order Actinomycetales; family Microbacteriaceae; genus Microcella. The sequence goes on along the minus strand of CAYWZI010000007.1, from coordinate 32,461 downwards.
CGGTTCGCCACTCATTCCCGACGCGGACGGCCAACTGTCGGTCGATCCTGTTCCCGTGGCCGCGCCAGCACTGCTGATCATCGCGAGCGTGCTCGTTGTCGCCGCGATCGCCCCCGCTATCGTCCGAATGCTCGACACCAGGCGTCGCGGGTCGGCGGTCGTCGGCGCTCTCGCCGTAGCGAACGTTGCCCGACGGCCCGACGTAGCGACCGCGGCGGTAGTCATGTCGGCGATCGCGGTGTCCGTGATCATGTTTGCCGCCGGGTACGCAGGAACGTGGGTGCTCGCCTTCGACCGAAGCGCTCAGTTGCGCGCCGGTTCTGATCTCTCCGCGGTCGTGCCCGCGGGCATCCCGATAGAGGTCATCGACGCCGTCGGCGACTTGCCCGGCGTTGACGCATCAGCGCCGCTTCATGTCGAAGACGTTCAGATCGGCGACCAGCTGGTGACGCTCGTGGCGGTGACTCCGGATGCTCTCACCGCCCTCGTCGCACCCTCCACGGTGGGCGACCCGAGCGCCCTCGCCGAGCGGCTCCGCGTCGAGCTACCGCAGCCGGTCGTGCCCAGCGGCAGTGAGCAGCTCGAGCTCGTCGCCGCCGTCTCCGGTTTCGCTGTGACGCCGACGATCACCCTGCAGCTGGCGGACGCCTTCGGGGTGGTGCGAGAGGTGGCGGTGCCCGTCGACCCTGTAGTGATGGGTCCGGCTGGTTCGGTCGTCTACGCAGCTGAGCTGCCGCCGGTGGTGTCGAGCGCGCCGGGGCCGTTGCGGGTCGTGGCGATCGACGCGACGATCGCGACCGATGCGCTGCCGGGCGGCACGGTCGGAAGCTGGGAGCTCGTGTCGCTGAGCGCGGCGGGCCCCGCGGGCTCGAACGACGTCGAGATCCAGATGCCCTGGGCGCCGTTGTCGCCGGGCCCGCGATTCGATCAGCCTCAGTCGAGCCCCGAATCGCGAGGCTTCGTGGTCGAGTCGTCCACGGGCACCGTACGGCTCGCTCCGCGACTGTCGGCGAGCGACATCGTGCCCATCGTGCTGTCTGAATCGTTGGCCGAGCGCGCGGCGGCGATGGTGGGAGACCTCGTCAGCCTCCGCGGCGTCGGCAATGCGGCGCCCTTCAGGGCTGTCGTCGTCGAGGTGATCGAGGCGGTGCCGAGTGCTCCCGAGCCTCAATCGCTGCTGATCGACCTCGCGCTCGTGCGAAGTCTGCAGTACAGCTCGATCGAACCGGTGCCCCTTCCGAAGCTGCTCTGGATCACGACCGACGACCCGTCGGCCACCGCCGAGGCGGCGCGGTCGCTGTTGCCTGCCGGCAGTCGTTTCAACGACGTGACCGAGCAAGCGCTGCGCTCTGCTCTCGGGGCCGTGGTCGTCGCACTCTGGCTGACGGCGGCGGGCAGCGCAGTGCTCGCGTTCGTCGTCATCGGGTCGTCGGTGCGAGCGCAGCACCGCCGTCGCCGGCCTGAGGTCGCTGTGCTGCGGGCCCTGGGGCTCAGCGCGCGGAGACAGGGGGCGCTCCGCTCGGGCGAAATCGTTCTCGCCGCAACCATCGGCGTGCTGGGCGGCGTGGGTGCCGGGGCTGCCGCCGTCTCGCTCACGGTCGTCCCGTTCGCCCGGTCTGCACTGCCTGCTGATGCGCAGCTCGCAGCGACCCCGCTCACCGTCGACGTCTTGACCGGAGCCCTCGCTATCGCGGGCCTGGTGCTCGGGCTTGTGATCATCGCTTTCGGCGCAGCCGTGCGGGTCTCGCGAGACGCCCGCTCGGCGAACGCCGCGGAGTTCGACCGATGACGCGGTCACGCCTCGGCGCGGCGGGGCTGTTGCGACGCCACCTCGTGGGGGGTGGAGCCGTCTCGGTGCTGCTGCCCGTCCTTGTGCTGATCTCGGTGCTCAGCATCGCGCTCGCACCTCGCGCGCTCACGGCGGTGTCGACCGCTGAGCTTCAGCACCAGCTCAGTGGTGCGTCGCCGCTGATTCTCGACTTCGTCGGCTCGGGTCGCGTCGGGGTTCCCACCGAGCAGTCGACGCCCGGTGTTGACTTCCTCACGGGCTCGACTCAGTCGTCGATACAGGCGATTCGCAACGCCCTGCCGCAGCCGCTGCTCGACGCCACCGCACCCACGAACTGGATCGTGCAAACCCCGGCCACCGCGGCGAGCGTTAGCTCGCCAGAGTGCCCGCGACCGTGCGCCGATCAGGTCACGCTGGCGCTCGCCATCGACATTGAGTGGCAGGAGAGAGTCACCGTCGTCGCGGGCACGCTACCGACAGGGTGGCAGGGTCTCGAGGCCGTCGACCCCGAGACGGCGGTTCGCGCAACCGCGCCGATCGAGGTGGCGATGTCGAGAGCATCCGCCACCGCTATCGGCGTCGGTGTCGGCGACGTCGTCGGTTTCGCCCCGGCCCCGCTCATCATCGCGGCCATTTACACGCCGCGCGATGCGGCTGACGACTACTGGCTCCACGCCGTCGAGCTTGCCGTGCCCAGCGTGATGGGCGGAGATGACGAGGAGACCATCGCACGCTCGTCGGTCTACATCGCCCCCGAGTCGTTTACGGCTCTTGCCGACGAGTTCGCGCTCGGCGCTCTCCGCGCGTGGATTCCCGTGGACCCACTGGCCATCACGTATCCGGATGCGGATGCCATCTCCGAACAAGCGCGCCAGGTGCTCATCCGCGACACGGCGCTCAACGACGGCGGAACCCTCGACTTCCGGGGAGGCCTGCCCGATCTCGTGGAGTCGGCCAGCATCCGCATCGCGGCCATGTCGGCGCTCATCGCGCTCAGCGTGTCGGGGCTCGCGGGCGTGCTCATCGCGGTCTTCGCGCTGGGGGTGCGTGCTGTGCTGACCCGCCGCGATGCGGCAATTCGGCTCGCTGCCGCTCGCGGTGCCGGTGAGCTTCAGCTGCGCGGGGCGATGGTGCTCGAGTCTCTGCTGCTCTCTCTCCCCGCGGCCCTGCTGGGGGTCGCGATCGCCGTCGTCGCGATTCCCGGCGATTCGGGCCTCGTGCCGACACTGTTGCCCGCCCTCGTCGCCCTCGTGCCTGCGGTGCTTGTCGGAGCGCTCACGACCGCGCGCCCCCTCGCGCGGCGTCGGCACGAGGTCATGACTGCTCAGGAGTCGCGAGCGAGAGCGATCGTCGAACTCGCCGTGGTCGGCCTGGCGGCGCTTGCCCTGCTGCTGCTGTCGCGGCGCGGTCTCGCGGGGCCCAGCACGGTCGTCGGCATCGATCCGCTTCTGAGCGCCACGCCGCTCCTGCTCGCGCTCGTGGCCTGCTTGGCAACGCTGCGTCTCTACCCCTTCGTGTTGAGGGCCGTGCAGCGGTCGGTGCGTCGTCGCGGTGATGCAACGGCCGTGTTCGGTGCCGCACGCGCGCAGCGGGATCCGGCCCTCGGCTTCGCGCCCGCCCTCGCGCTCATCGTCGGAGTATCGATCGTGGTGTTTTCGACCGTCATGATCAGCACGGTGCATAGTGCGCTGGACAGTCGAGCGGCCGCAGAGGTCGGTGCCGATGTCAGCGTTCGGGCGGCGGCGATCGATGACGAGTCACTCGACGCGCTGCGCGAACTCGACGGCGTCACGGCAGCGGTGAGTGTTGCCACGACCATCGAGGTGCCCTTCGTGGTCGGCGACAACGACGAGACCATCCGCATCGTCGCCGCCGACACAGCCGCGCTCGCGGGCGTGCGCGACGACCTACCCGAGTTACCCGCGGCCGATCAGCGCATCCCCGTGCTGCTGTCGACCGAGGGCACGCTCATCGAGAGCGGAACCCCGGCAATGCTCGGCGACGCTTCGGTCGTCATCGTCGAGATCGTCGACGCCATCGAGCTGCCCGGCATCGGGCGCGAGTGGGTGCTCGTCGACATCGAGTCGGCCGATGAGCTCGGCATCGACCTGCCTGAGGCCGGCCTCGCCCTGGTGACCGTCGACGATGCTGAGCGCTCAGCAGTCGTGGCCGCTCTGGCTGTCGACGTCGTCGAGCGGGCTCAGCCCGACAGCGGATTCGCGACCGCTATTGCCAATGACATCACGACGGCCTCGGTAGCGGCGCGCAGCCCCGTCGTCGAAGGCCTCGAGCTCGCCCTCGTGATCGCCGCTCTCGCCTCACTGGGCCTCATGCTCGTGGCGATCGTGCTCGCCACTGCCGCCGCCGCCCCCACGCGCAATCGACTCCTGGGCGTGCTTCGGGTCATCGGCATGTCGTCGTCGCAGTTGAGACGCGTGCAGGCGTGGGAGCTCGGGCCCCTGGCGGCCGTCGCCCTCGCGGTCGGTACCGTGCTCGGTCTCTCGTTGCCTGCCATCATCACGACGGTGCTCGACCTGCGCGCCTTCGTCGGGGGCACCGCGGTGGTGCCAGCCGTCATCGATCCGCTCGCTGTTCTGCTCGTGCTCGCTGTCTTCGTCTCGCTCGTCGTGGTCGCATCGCTCATCGCACTCGCGCTCGGGCGACGACTCGCGCCGGCTGGAATACTCACGATGGGAGACTCATCTTGATGCACATCGACTGCGCCGATCTCGTGCGCATCTACTCGGCCGAGGGTGTCGAGGTGCAGGCCCTGCAAGGGCTCACGCTCGGAGTAGACCGCGGTGAGCTGACCGCGATCGTCGGTGCCTCGGGGTCGGGCAAGTCGACCCTGCTGTCGATTCTGTCGGGGCTCGACCGCCCGACAGCGGGCAAGGCGAACGTCGCGGGGCACGATCTGCTGACGATGACCGCGCGCGAGCGCACGCTCTTCCGGCGTCACACCATCGGCTTTGTCTGGCAGCAGACTGCGCGCAACCTGCACCCTTACCTGACGGCGGGAGAGAACATCGCCCAATCGCTCGCGATCGGCGGACGCCGCCGTTCGCGACGAGCAGCGCGCATCGATGAACTTCTGCAGGTGCTCGACATCGGCGAGTTGCGCGACCGTCGGCCCGGAGCGATGTCGGGTGGACAGCAGCAGCGCGTCGCGATCGCCGTCGCCCTCGCGAACGAGCCCGAAGTGCTGTTCGCCGACGAGCCCACGGGCTCGCTCGATGAGGCGAACTCGCAGCGGGTGTTTGACGCACTCCGCGACGTCAACGAGCGCCTCGGTGTCACCGTGCTGATCGTGACGCACGACTCCGAGGTTTCGTCGCACGTGCGCCGCACCGTGCAGATTCGCGACGGACGCACCTCGACCGAGGTGCTGCGCAGCACGCGCATCGACGAACACGGGGCCGAGCAACTGCACGCTCGCGAATACGCTGTGCTCGACCGCGTCGGCCGAATGCAACTGCCGCAGGACTACATCGCGCGGTTGGCGATGCGTGATCGAGTGCGGCTTGAGCTCGAAGAAGACCACGTCCAAGTGCACCGCGCTGAGTCGGAGGATGAGCGATGACGGGGCGTCACGCGCTCGGGCGTGATGTCGTCGTGCAGTGCACGAACCTCGGCCGCCACTACGGTTCGGGCGTGAGTCGCGTCGATGCTCTCGTCGATGCGAACGTGGAGATCTCCGCAGGCGAGCTCGTGGTGGTGCGCGGACCATCGGGGTCAGGAAAGACCACGCTGCTGAACCTGCTTGGCGGGCTCGACAGACCATCGACGGGCCAGGTCTTCATCGGCGAGCGGGAGATCACGGCGGCCGCCGAAGCCGAGCTCGTCGAGGTGCGGCGGCACGAGATCGGCTACATCTTCCAGACGTTCGCCCTGCTGCCGGTGTTGTCGGCGGCCGAGAACATCGATCTTCCCTTGCGCATCGCTGGCGTGCCACCTATCGAGCGCGACGACCGAGTGACCGAGCTACTCGCTCTCGTCGGTCTCGCCGACCACCCCAACCAGCGACCCGACGAGCTGTCGGGTGGCCAGCAGCAGCGTCTCGGCATCGCCCGGGCGCTCGCCAACCGACCCCGACTGATCATCGCGGACGAGCCGACCGGTCAGCTCGACAGCGTCAACGCCGAGGCGATGATGTCGCTCATCGCCTCGCTCGTGCACAACCAGGGGGTCGCGGCGATCGTGTCGACGCACGACCCCCGCATGGCCGCGCACGCTGATCGCGTGATCGAGATTCGAGACGGCCGACTCTCGCCGACCGTCGCCGCTCACCGTGTTGAGAGCGACGGAGGGCTCATCGACCGCTAGCGGCCGCCGCCACCGCCCCCTCCGCCACCACCGCCCGAGAAGCCTCCGCCGAACGAGCCGCCCGAGAAGCTGCTGCCTCCGCCGCTGCCCGACCAGCTCGAGCTGGAGACGGGGGCGGTCGTCGTGGTGGTGACGCCTCGCACTGCAGTGCTGAAGAGTGAAACCTCGAAACCGTTGGTGCCCACGAACCAGTCGGGGGTCATGTCGGTGGCGGCAACGCGCACGGCGAGCTCGCGCATCCAACGGTCTTCAACGCCCCACAGCACCGCCCACGGAAGCAACCTTTCATAGAGCTTGATGAGTTCGAGATTGTTGCCCACATCGATGCGCTCGGCGCCCTCGGGGCTCTGCAGCATGCGCAAGCGGTCTTCTTCGGCGACCGTGAGGTACAGCCTCATGCCCTCCAGGTAGTCGCGTGCTTCACGACCCTTCTCGCTGTATTGCTTGGGCCGAATCGCGAGGCCGAAGGCGATGAAGCCCGCGAAGAACGCTCCGGTCAGTGACAGGAACGCAAACGGGCTGACGTTGATGAACAGCACCGCCGAGACCACGATGGCGACCCCCGCGAGCACGATGAGCACCCACTGGGCCACGAGCATGAGCCAGCCGAAGCCGATGCCGGGCGCTGAGCGTTTGAAGCCCTCTGTGGTGATCGAGCTACCCGCCCGCGTCTGCAGTTGCGTGAGTTTGGTGCCGAGAGTCGCGTCGTATGCGCCGTAGGCCGTGAGATCACCGCCCGTGCGGTTGTGCCCGAAGATCGCTTCGAGCAGACCGAGGTCGAGTACGTCGGTGCGATCGTCGCTGAGGTACTGCAGCGTGTACGGCGACGGGTTGTTGTCGACCTTGTAGGCCAGGATCCGCAGATTCTTGCGCACGGCCAGGCGAACAATGGCCGCCGGAATTCCCGACGCAGGGCGATCCACGAGGTAGCCCGCCTGCACGATGTCGAACCCCTCAGGCTCGGAGTACTGCGGGATGATCGCGCCACGACTCTTTGCCCCCGAGCCGGCGCGCACGCGCGAGACGATCGCCGCAATAAGTGCGGCGAAACTGGCCACGCCGACGCCGCCCGAGAGAAGGTGCATCCACAGCGGAACCTCTTGCGGCTCGGGCGGGGGAGTCGGCTCGGGGGTGAGGAAGGTGCCGGGCTCGAAGCCAATCGCGACGGTCACGGTCTCGCCGGGTTCGAGGTCTGTGGCGCCCGCGGTGAATGTCGAGCCGGTGGATTCGATCGTGCACTGCTCGTCTTCACCGAAGAAGCCCACGTAACACGCGGCGTTGCCCGTGAGGGCCTCGGCCACATCGGGGGCGAGGGTCACGGTCGCGCTCACGCGGCCGAAGGGTTGTTCCCAACCGGTGCCGTTGATATCCCAATAGAACTCGTCAGAGGCAGTGTCGTCGAACGAGCGCACGACGTTCTGCTGTGTGTAGGTGATGACGTAGGTCTGCACGCCGCGCACGAAGTCGTCGGTGCCGAGATAGAGCTCGATGAAGCCGTCGGAGAAGTAGGACTCGTAGTAGACGTCGGTGCCGTTCTGGTCGGCAACGCTCACAACGCTCGTGTTGAGCGGCACGCCGTCATAGTCGTCGGGGAACGCGCGGATGATGCCGCGATTCTGATCGAAGTCGGGAAAGCGGGCGACGATCGTTTCGACCACCAGCAGGGTCGCGGTGCCGTCAGCTTCTCGGCTCAGGGTGTACTCGGCGTCGAACGAGTCGAAGGTGAAGTTGCTCGTGTCGGCGATCGCCGCCGTGGGGGCGAGGGCGAGAGCGAACCCGGCGGTGAGGGTGACGGCGAGGGCGAGACGTGCGGGAGTGCGCATGCGGGCAACCCTAGCGAGCATCCGTGGCCGAACCGTAGGGTGACGGCATGCGTCCACCCGAGTGCGCCGTCTGCGGTGATGAATTCACGGCACCGGATGGCCGGCTCGTGACCTTCGCCGAACGCGACTCTGATCGGCAGTGGCGTGAGAGGGTGGCCGCTGAGCGAATGGTCGGGCATCCGCCCAACGTCGAATGGTTCTGCGCTGTGCATGCCGATGCCGCGGCGGTGCTCACCGGGCTCACGATCGACGCGGCTCTGACCGAGCTGAAACGGAAGGGCGCCGACGGGGCCGCACGCCCGTCACAGGACGATTCGTGGCCGCACATCGTGACGGTTCCCATCGCTCCGACCGATATCGAGCTCATCAGGTCGCGGTTCGCCGACCTCATGCCCGCGCTCGTTGGCGACGTCGAGGCCGTCCCGTCGACCACGAGTCGGCGTAACTGGACCCCGATGGATGGAGCGCAGCCGCCCTATTGCCCTTTCGACGACGTCGATGCCACGACACTGTCTGGCCCGCTCGCGACCGCCGTTCTCACCTGGGATCGCGCGATGTGGAACGACGACGACCCAGCCCGCAGAACGGCGCAGCTCAACGTGACGCCCATCGACGCCGACGAGTATTCCGTGAGTGCGACGGTGGGCAGGGGGTTCGAGGGCACGGTGGGGTCGTCGACGACTCACGTGCTCGTACTCGGCACGCCCGGGCCCGACCTGCAGGCGTTGCTCGACGAGCTCGCGGCAGATTCCTGAGATCGCGGCGCGCAGAGCCGCGGTCCGGCACTCTGTCATGCGCAGTCGCGATTGTAAGGGCGAGGTTAACGAGACGTTCGAAGTGTGTCATGGCTCTGGTGAATCACATGACGCCGGTCGCGAACTCAGATTGACTGTGAAGCGCTTCGAGTGAGCACTCGCCGAAGCGCGCTCTCACAGTGCCGTCAGTTGAGGAGAACCGTGTCGTCGTTGCTCTATCGTCTGGGCTTGTTCGTAGCGCGACGGGCCCGCTGGGTCATCGGCGCGTGGCTCGTTCTTGTGCTCGCTGCAGGAGGCCTAGCGGCCACCGTCGGCGGTCAACTTGAGGACGACTTCAGCATCCCCGGCACGGAAGGTCAGGAGGGCCTTGAAACGCTCGAGACTCGGTTCCCTCAATCCAGCGGTGCGACTGCGCAACTGATCTACGGTGCACCAGAGGGTGAACGGATCGACGACTCTCTCCGAGCAGACCTTCTCACGCAGACTCTCGACGACGTTCGCGCTCTGGACAATGTTGGCAGCGTGGATGATCCGTTTGAGAGCGAGACATCGATCTCAGACGATGGCCGCTACGCGCTCGTCACGGTGCAGTACGAGGTCTTGAGTTCTGAGATCACTGCCGAAGATCGTGACCTGCTCATCGAGGCGGCCCAACCCCGTGGTGATCTCGAGATGACCTACGGAGGTTCGCTGTTCACGACCCGTGGGGCAGGTCTGAGCCTGGTCGAGGCAATCGGTCTGCTGGTCGCATTCATGGTGCTCTTCGTGTTGTTCCGGTCCTTTCTCGCCGCTGGGCTTCCGCTCGTCATGACTCTGGTGGCGGTGTTCGTCGGGTTTGCGGCAATCACCGTCGTGGCGGGTCTGATGCCCGTCTCAACCACCACCCCCAGCCTCGCGGTGATGCTGGGTCTTGCGGTGGGGATCGATTACGGTCTCTTCATCTTGTCGCGACACCGCAGCGAGCTGTCGCACGGGGTGAGCGTCCCTGAAGCGATCGCACGGTCCCTAGCCACCGCCGGCTCCGCTGTGGTCTTCGCCGGAGCGACCGTCGTCATCGCTCTCGCGGCACTCACGATTCCGGGGATTCCGTTTCTCGCGATTATGGGCCTCGCGGCAGCCGGAACCGTTGCCATGGCGGTGATCTCGACCCTCACGCTCTTTCCCGCCATGCTTGCGCTGTTCGGGGAGCGGCTTCGACCTCGAGCCCCGCGTCGTGAGAAGAGTCCGAACAGCGGCAGGCTCGGCCGCATGTGGATCGCGGTCACCAAGCGTCATCCCATCATGACGATTGCCGTCAGTTCAGGTCTTCTTCTCCTGCTGCTGATTCCCGCCGCCGACATGCGCTTCGCCCTCAACGACAATGGCACCGCCGAGGAAGGCACCCCCGTCCGCGAGTCGTTCGATCTCATCGCTGACGTCTTCGGGCCTGGCTTCAACGCTCCGCTCGTCGTCACTGCCGACATCATCACCTCGACCGATCCGCTCCAGACCGTGGAGGACATCACGGCCGAGCTCGAAGGGATTCCCGGCGTGGACGTGGTCTCGCGAGCGACGCCGAACCCGGGCGCTGACCTCGCGATCTTCCGCGTCATTCCGGAAGGGGCCCAAACCGACCTGTCGACAATCGCGCTCGTTGACGAGATTCGTGATCAATCGTCGTCGATTGAAGAGCAGTATGGCGTCGACGACGTCTTGGTGACCGGCGCGACCGCCGTCTCCATCGACGCGTCGGAACGATTGGCCGCCGCAATCGTGCCGTTCGCGGTCGTCGTTCTTGGCCTGTCCTTCGTGCTGTCGCTGCTGGTCTTTCGCTCGATCGCCATTCCGATCAAAGCCACGATTGGGTTCGCACTGTCCACCGCTGCAGCCTTCGGTGTCGTGAGCGCCGTCTACAGCTGGGGGTGGTTCGCCGACCTGTTCCACGCACAAGCCCCGCAACCCATCGTCAGTTTCTTCCCGATCATGGTCATTGGAATTCTGTTCGGGCTCTCGATGGACTACGAGGTCTTCCTCGTCTCCCGCATTCGCGAAGAGTATGTACGGACAGGCGACACGGAGTTCGCCATCGATGAGGGCTACCGTCACAGTCAGGCGGTTGTCAACGCCGCTGGCATCATCATGATCGCCGTCTTCGTCGCCTTTATTCCCCACGGCTCTGCGACGGTCAAGCCCCTCGCGCTCGGCCTCGCTGTCGGCGTTTTTGTCGACGCATTCATCGTGCGCATGAGCCTCGCGCGCGCGATCCTGTACGTCTTGGGTCCGCGTGCGTGGTGGTTGCCACGGTGGTTGGAACGCCGGCTTCCCCACCTCGACGTCGAAGGCGAGTCGCTCGAGCGCGACCTCGAAGCACGACGCGACGCAGAGGCTCCGGGGGCGATACCCCTCGCCATCGAGCTGTCGACGCCGCCTCTTTCACTCGTCGTTGGCGAGAACATGAGATGGGTACAGCCCGACCCCCTTGTCCGGGCGTCTGTTGCGGCTCAAGTCGCCGGTGTCGCGGTTCCCGCGGAAGGTGCCCGCGTGCTCGGTCGCGCGCTGCCTGCGGGGGGAGCGGCCGTCCGCCGTTCCGTTGTGCGCATGAGCGATCGCCCCTTCGCTGACGCGGCTCCGGCCACGGTGGATTCCGTCGGGGTTGTGCGACGGTGGATGCTCGCCCGAGGCCTGCCCGGAGTCTCGACTCGAGGTGCACACGAGATCCTCGATAAAGCGTCGATCGCTCGTGACCGGAGTCTCTGGACAGATCTGGACCGGCACCGTCTCGATATCGCTCTGGCTGAGGCGGTCGGTGCCCGACTGATCGTCGCAGACGATCCCGGTCGGCGACTTCCACCCGACCAGGCGGAAGCATTGGAGCGCGCGCTGACGAACTCTCGCGTCGAGAGCGTCCTCATCATGGTGCCTTCAGTGCACCCCACTCACGACGGTGATGGCGAGTTGAGCTCGGTCACCCTGGAAAGGAACGTCTCACGATGATGCGAGGTCGTGCGTTGCAGGCTGTGGCGGTCGCGCTGAGCGCCGTCATCGTGGTGGCGACAGTGTGGGTACTGTTTGAGGCTCGACCCCGTGCCGTTTCGGCGATACCCGTCGCCCTCGTCAACCTTGATGAGCCGGTGACGATCGGGGAGGGTGAAGATGAGTCGCTCGTGGCAGCAGGGAGGTCACTCGCGGCGGAGCTCACGCGTGGCTCCGACAACTCGATCGACTGGACTCTCGTGGGGCCCGACGCCCTCGACGCCGTGAGCGATCATCCCATCGTCGTCACTATTCCCGAAGATTTCTCTGCCACCGTCTCGGGGCTCCTGCAGTCAGAGCCAGGTCAGGGTGTCATCACGATCGACGCTGACCCGAGCGCGAGTCTCGGTGCCGCGCGCGTGGCAGCGACGGTGTCGGAGGCCGCGGTCGTCGCGTTCAACGACGACATCGCTGCCTCGTACATCGAGAACGTCTTCGTCTCGCAGGAGGGGCTCGCTGAGGCAGTCGCAGAGACCGCGGCGGGCGCGAGTTCCCTTGCGGATGGGGCAAACGATCTCGCTGACGGTACGTCGGAGTTTGCGTCAGAAATGGGCGAGTTCGCGACGTCAGCCGCTTCCGTCTCCGCCGCCAACGGGAGCTACGTGCGTTCCGTTGCGGCGCTCGCTGACGGAGCATCGTCAGCGGCTGCCGGCGCAGCCTCGCTCGAGTCGGGACTCGAGCAGCTCGACGCCGGGGGCGCTTCCCTCTTGACGGCGAGAACGTCTGGGGTGGCGACTGACGCCGCGGCACTCGCCGCCGTTCTTGCATCGCTCTCCGCGTCTTGCAACGCGTCGGGTGCCAACGCTGGGTACTGCACGTCGATCGCCAATGCTGCGACACAGTCGTCATCGCTCGCATTCGCGAGCGGTGTCGCCGATGCCACGGCCGATGAAGTAGCGGCGGGCATTGCAGGGTCGTCGTCGGGTGCCTCCGACCTCGCCGAGAGCACGGCTGAGCTCGCTAGCGGAGCACGCTCACTCGCCAGCGCGGGAACGGATGTCTCGAGCGCGTCGTCGCAACTCTCTGGTGGCGCGAACGATCTCGCCGCTGCGTCGCAGACCATCGCCGACGGACAAGTCGAAATCGCCGACGCAGCGACGGCGCTCGACGACGGGATCGCCACTCTCGAAGAAGCCCTCCCGGTCGTCGAGGACGTCGAGCGCGAATCCGTCGCTGAGTCACTGGCAACCTCGACGGCGCTCCTCGGGGTTTCGTCTCCTCTTGCGTCGGACGCTGTCGGAGCAGTCGCCGCCGCGCTTGGGCTATGGGTTGGGGCGCTACTGCTCTTCGCACGGCGGAAGGCAGTGCCCAACTGGGCGATCGCAGCGGATGCTCGGCCCATGCGCGCCACGGTGATGGGCATCGTGCCGGCCGTTCTCTTCTCGGCGATCAGCGCGATAGCGATCTGGGTGACCCTTCTGGTCGTGGGAGTTCTTGACGCTCCGGTGGCGACGCTCGGCCTGTTGCTGCTCGGGTCCGTTGCCGTCGCCGCGATCGCGCAGAGCGTTGTCGCTGTTGGTGGCCGACACGCGATGTGGCTCTTGGCGCTGCTCGCGATCGTTCAACTTGCGGCGGCCGGTCTCATTCTGCCGATCGAGACTGCCCCCGAAGGCCTTCAGGAGTGGGGGGCTCTGTTGCCCCTCTCCGTGCTCATGACTGCACTCCGAGACGCGTCGGCAGGGCTGGCTGTCGGGTTGCAGCCGGCCTTTGCGCTCGCGGTGTGGACCGTCGTGGCGATTGCCGCGACCGCGACGGCTACCCGGCTTGCCGTGAGAAGAGACATCGCAGAGTAAGTGTCGCGGGGCAGCGACGAAAGTGATGTCGGAGGTGTTGCTCGCGGACGCAGTCGGATTGAATGTCGACATGGAGGAGTCACGCGGTCTCATCGTTGTTGCCGAAGATGAGGTCGCTATTGCCGAGCTCGAGCGCGTGTACCTCGCGAGAGCGGGGTTCGGAGTGCACGTCGAGCACGATGGAGCTCGAGCGCTCGCGGCCATACAACGACTCAGGCCGGCCCTCGTGCTCTTGGATGTCGGGATGCCCTCAATGGATGGCATCGAGGTCTGTCGACGCATGCGCAGCGCCGACGACTGGACCCCGATTATCTTCGCCACGGCACACGGCGATGAAGTTGATCGAATCGTTGGTCTCGAACTGGGTGCTGACGATTACGTGACGAAGCCGTTCTCCCCGCGGGAGCTCGTCGCACGGGTGAAGGGCATTCTGCGGAGGTCAGCAGCAGTGCCTCACTCCGACGCCCATGCTGTGCGCGTAGGTCTGGTCGAGCTCGATCCGCTGCGACGATCGGTGCTGGTTCGCGGTCGAGCCGTCGAGTTGACCACTCGAGAGTTCGATCTCCTTGCCGCACTCATGGCAGAACCTGGCCGCGTGTTCAGTCGGGCGCAGCTGCTCTCGAATGTCTGGGGCTTCAGGGAGTACGTACCCGGTCGCACCATCGATGTGCACATCGCCCAAGTACGCGCGAAGCTTGGTGATGCGTCACCGATTCGCACGGTTCGAGGGATCGGGTATGCGGCGGAAGCGTGAGCGTCGTCCCTGGAGTTTGGCGGCGCGCATCACCGCCCTCGTCATCATCGTCGCGGCGCTTGTCGGAACCGCCGGCTCCATTCTCACGCTTCAACTCTTGCGGACGACTCTGCAACAGGAGGCGCGTGACGAACTCGACCGGCAGCTCGACCGGGTCTTGGCCGACGAGCCGGAGGACATCGAGGATCTCGTCCTGTGGGCGGAATCGACAGCAACACAATGGGCAATTGTCTCCCTTGACGGCGCACTCTCTGGGCCAGCGGCACCCTTGGTGAGCGAAGAGCTTGTCGTTCGGCTGCTTGACCAAGAGGACGTTTCCGAGGTTCTCTTTCGCTTTCGGCAACCCGTGGTGCTCGAAGGTCGACCGTACTCTGACGGTGCCATTGTGCTCACGCGCTCCGATCGCGTGATCACGGAATCGAGTCGAGATCTCGTCTTGCGCACGACGCCGGTCTTGGCGGTTGGCATTGTGATCGCGTTTATTGGTGCGGCACTCCTTGCCCGACGGATCACTCGCCCCCTTGTCGGAACTGCATCGGCAGCAGATCTCCTCACCCACGGGCAGCGGGGGGTAGAGGTGCCTGAGACAGATATCCCTGAGGTGCGAGCTGTCTCAGAAGCGCTCGTCACCCTTGATCGCGCACTTGCCACGAGCGAGCAGCGTCAGCGTGAGTTCCTGCTGTCGATCTCGCACGAGTTGCGCACGCCGCTGACCGCGATCCGCGGATACGGTGAGGCGCTGGCCGATGGAGTTGTCGAACCGCTCAAGGCGGGGGCGATCATCAACGACGAAGCACGTCGACTCACCCGATTCGTTGACGATCTCCTCGAGCTTGCGCGCCTTGAGGCGGACGATTTCACCCTCGCGCCGACGGAGTGCGATCTCCGGCACGTCGCCCGTGATGCGGTGGCGGCGTGGGAGGGCCTCGCTCGGCGTCTGGACGTGACGCTCGCGCGGGTCGAGACCAGCGATCCCGTCACGGTCACCACGGACGCCCTTCGAGTGCGCCAGATCGTCGATGGTCTGCTCGAGAATGCCATCCGCGTGAGCCCTCCAGGCTCCCGCGTCACGCTGACTGTGGGGGCTGAGGGAAGACACAGTATCGAGGTCAGCGACGAGGGCCCGGGGCTGAGTGCCGATGACCTGGAGCACGCGTTCGAACGTGGGGTCGTGCGAGCGCGTTATCTCGAGTCGAGGCCCGTCGGAACGGGATTGGGATTGAGTATCGCAGCCCGCCTCATCTCGAGAATGGGCGGAACGATCGCTGCGAGCGAGGCTCCCACTGGCGGGACGCGGTTCACTGTCGAGTTCGAGTCCTCCGCGTCACCGTGAGAGCGCTCGCGTGACACATGAGCTCACGGTCGATCCGACCAGTCGTGCGCGGGACCTTCGGCACTGGCGGGTCGGGTGGCGCAAGAGGAGAGTTAGCCGAGCATCCGTAGACCAGGGATGCTGGAAGCGCAGGTCGCATCATGTCAGAGACACCCGTAACGCCGTCGTCGGAAGCTCCGCGCCGGGGCGGCTGGATGGCAATGATCATCATCGGCGGCATCATCACGGCACTCGCCGGCCCGCAACTCGTGGGTGCGGCCGCACTGGCGACCGTGGTCGCAGCGGGCAGTAGCGACGGCTTCATCTCCGGGCCAGCAGTTCGCGTGCAGACGCCCTCGTCGGCGATCGTCACGCCCCCGGCACAGATCGAAGGCTCGGCCGTTCCCGAGATCCGCTTCGCCGTGACGGTCGGCAGTGACGGCGACGCCCCCGCCTTCGTGGGAATCGGACCGTCGGATGCCGTGGCCGAGTACCTCGCCGGTGTCGCGTACGCCGAGCTCGAGGGAATGCGTGGCAACCCGCCCCGCATAGAGCTTCGCGAGATTCCCGGCAGCGCACTAGCCGAGTCTCCCGATGCTCAGACCTTCTGGCTGGCTTCCGAGAGCGGGCCCGGGGCTCAGACGCTCACGTGGGTGCTCGAACCCGGCGACTGGACGCTCGTCATCATGAACGCCGATGGCTCACCCGGCATCGAGTCGAGCCTGCGTCTCGGCATCGAAGCCCCATGGGCGGCGCCGTTGGTCGCCGTGTTCGCCGTCATCTCGGCGATCTCGCTGCTCGTCGGCCTCACTCTTCTCATCGTGGGTCTTTTCGGCTGGGGCCGTGGGCGAAGCCTGGAGACCGAGCCGATGACCGGGCCGTATCCGGTCGCGGTGACGGGTCACCTCGACCCGGGGGTATCCCGCTGGCTCTGGCTGCTCAAGTGGATTCTCGTGATTCCGCACTACGTGGTGCTGAGCGTGCTGTGGGTCGGGTTCGGTGTTGCCACGATCATCGCGTTCTTCAGCATCCTGTTCACCGGGCGGTATCCGCGGTCGCTGTTCGTCTACACGACGGGAGTGTTGCGTTACACCTGGCGCGTCGCGTTCTATGCCTACTCCGCTCTCGGCACCGACCGCTACCCGCCGTTCAGTCTCACGCGCACTGACTACCCCGCGGACTACCAGGTCGCGTACCCCGAGCGGCTGAACAACGGTCTCGTGCTCGTCAAGGGCTGGTTGCTCGCGATTCCGCACCTCGCGATTGTCGGCGTCTTTCTCAGCGGAGCGACGTCGACCGCTGGTGCCATGGGCGGTCACGGCTGGTCGACCGGCACCACCGCATCGTTGCTCAGTCTGTTGGTGCTCGTTGCTGCAGTCATTCTGCTCTTCACGGGCCGGTATCGGCAGCCGCTGTTCGACCTCATCCTCGGCATCAACCGCTGGGCATTGCGCGTCGCCGCGTACGTCGCGCTCATGCGCGACGAGTACCCGCCATTCCGACTCGACCAGGGGGAGACCGAACCTGTCGTCGCGGCCCCCGAGCCGTCTGGTACCGAACAGATCTAGAGGAGGAGGGATGCTATGCGCGCCATCGTCGTCTACGAAAGCCTGTGGGGCAACACAGAGCAGGTTGCTCAAGCCATCGCTCAGGGACTCGACGGCACTTTCACCGTCGAGGTGGTCACCGCTGATCTCGCCCCCGTTCAGCTCGAGGAGTACGACTTGGTCGTCGTCGGAGGTCCGACGCACGCCTTCTCGATGAGTCGGCCGTCGACACGCGAGGGCACTCCGAAGAACACGCCGGCTCCGCGAGCTATCACGCGGGGAATTCGCGAGTGGCTTGATCACCTCACCGCGGTGTTCTCTCCAATTCGAGCGGTGACATTTGACACCAAGGTCGAGTCGCCCCGACTACCCGGCTCGGCGGCAAAGGCTGCCCAGCACGAACTGCGGGCGAAGGGTTTCGATGTCACCACCGAGCCCGAAACGTTCCGCGTGCACGGCTACGACGGCCCGCTCGTCGATGGCGAGCTCGACCGCGCTGCGGCGTGGGCGCACAAGCTGGCCGGTTAAGGCCTTACGACACTGGGTCGTGTATGAACTCGCTCAATCGACCGGGGTCAGTCTCAGCGTGGCGACATAGCCGTTCTCGTTGGTGATCGTCACCGTGGCGCCGGTGAAGAGGTCGTCGTAGGGGATGGTTCCCGTGAACTCCTCGATCGGCTGGGCCCCACGCACCGAGCAGGCGCCCGGCTCGTCGGGGGCATCCGGTGCTTCCGTGAGACCTGCGCTCAGCAGGAAGCCTGTCCCTTGTCGCGCGAAGACGGTGGCGGTCGTGTCGGTGAAGGGAACCGGTCCCGTCGTGCACCACTTCGAGTCGACGAGGTCTCGACGCTCGAACCATCGGCCTCCACCGACGAGCAGCTCGGTGGTGCCGACGGCGATCGGTATGCCGTCGGGATGAGTGATTGATACCTCGACAGCCGTCGGCACTTCGGGAACGTCGGTACGAAAAACCGCATTCGCCCACACCCGCGCCGCCTCGGGCAGGGGCGAGTAAACCGAAGTGCTGCCGTCGGCATCGGTGAGTTCGACGCGAAGCGTGTAGTACTGACCGCCTGCAGCGAGTGGGCCGAGCTCGACAGTGCGGTCATCCACGAGCTCGGTGCTGACCACCTCCTCCACAACCTCGGTCAAGTCGAATTCCACGAACCTGTTCACCGTGAGGCGCATGGTCGTCGGCACATCAGTCGCGATGCGCACCGACGCGCCCTGTGTCGGTTCCCCCGCGACCAGGGGCTGAAGGCGCGGCCTTTGGGCCGTGTCGAGGAGGGGTGCATCAGAATCGGGAGCCCCCGCCTCTTCTCGCAACCACTCGCCGAACCACGAGCGCATGCCGTGTTCCCAGTCAACCTGCAACCGTACGGTTCCGAGATAGCTCGGGGGGCAGGAACCGATGCACGGTTCGCGGGAAGAAATGGGCACGTCGACATACTGCGTAGCCGGAAGCTCGCAATTCAGCCCGCACGATTGTGGAGCGATCGGCAACACGAAGTTCTGCGTCAACGTCGAGTCGAACCCCGTGCCCTCGGCGGTGACAATCAGGGCGGAATCCCAGCCCTCGTCCCCATCGAACGAGGCGTACCGACAGATGACCGCGGCGTCGCCGACGGGCCGACTCGTCCTCCAGCTGCCACAGACCGGGCCGTCGGTGCGGCCGATCCGTGCGGTCAACTCGATCGTGGGACGCACCCCTTCCCCGACCGCGAATTCCGACACGGTGACGACTGGCAAGACGAGATCGGGGCTGTAGTAGACCTCGCTGAAAACGCTTTCGGGCAGCACTCCGTCTCTGCCTGACACCGCGAAGGTTCCCGCACAGAGCGTGACCGTAGACGCTTCGGGCACGATGAACCCGGCGGTGAACCGCTTGACGAACCCGGTCACGTACCCGCGCGCTTCCAACTCTTCACGCGTGAAGCGTTCTTCGACCACCTCGAGAGGCTCGAGAGCGCCAGCGACATCGTCGCCGAAGTCACACGACGGTGTGGGCTGACCGAAGGGCACCGCGATCGCTCGCAATTGCACGGTCGTGGTGTCGACGGCAGGAATCGACATCATTACGGCCGTGCGTCCGACTGGCCGCACCCACGATGGCGGCGTGACGAGAGACGAGTCGGCAGTGAACCGCGGGGCGCGCGTGATGACAGTTCCGTCGTCGGCGACGGCGCGAATCGTGACGACCCCCGACCAGGCATCGGGCAGGTCGGCGAGCTCAACACAGTGCTCGAGCCACGTGAAGTCGCCGGCTTCGGCAGCCGACGCCCACTCCGACCGCTCGGAGGGCGTGTTGTCAATCTCTTGTTGCCGAATGAGCCCGCCAACCTCGTATGACAGCGCGATCGTCGCGGGAATGTTCGTTGCCACCCGCAGCGCAATGCTCGAGGAGGTTGTCACCGTGGGGCACAAGGTGGGCGAGCGATTGAGGCTGAACCAGAGGTCAAGATCGGGGAGGTCGATCGACTTCAAGACCGTCGAGCGCGTGCCGGTCGGGCAGTCGGCATCAGAGCCGCCCGCTTCGGGGCAGGGGTCGAGCACCGTGATGCCGGAGGTGTCGACGGGCTCGTCGTCGCTCGACTCAGCGTCGGGCAGCTCACCCGTTGATTCGGTGTCGGCGGCAGCCAACACCTCCCGCATCGCCGTGCGAAGGTCGTCGAGCGGCTCCGTCTCGGCAAGCACCGCGACCGACCGGGCGAGAAGCTGCCCGTTTTCATCGACCGACGACTCGCCGACCGGCGACACCGAGTCGACGGTCGGCAGCACCTGGGCTTCTACGGTCGTGAGCTCGGCGACACGAGGTTGTGCGAAGGGGCTCGCGACGAGAAATCCGGTGATGCCCACGGCCATGGCCGCGACGGAGGCGACAACGGGCGTGATCCACGAGGGAAGGGTGCGCGGTTCTGAGGTGCTCATGGTCGCTCTCCTTAACCCAGGCACTGCACGGTGACCGAGGCGCCGCGAGGCGCGCTCGTGTTGCCCGACGTATCGGTGGCTTGCATCGAGAAGCTCACGGCTCCTGAGGTGCTGTCGCTCGGGTTGTAGACGTACGACCAGGTCGAACCACTCTTCGACATCTGGGCGCTTCCTGAGTCGGCGCCCGACCAGCTGATGCGCACCGAGGCGACGCCGCGGTCATCGGATGCTGACACCGAGATCGTCGCTGTTGTCACATCTGGGTCCACTATGAGGGGAGCGCATCCGATCGTCGTCGGGTTCACGCTCGCCGAGCCAAGCGTCGGCGCGGTGGTGTCGGGCGCGGGCCCCGGGTCAGGGTCTGCCCCCGGGTCGGGCCCGGGGTCGACCGGCTCGGTGTCGACCGGCTCGGGCGCCGGCTCTGCGGTCGGACCTGTCGCGACCACGACGACCTCGGGGCAGACGCCGCCGGCAGGCAACGCGCCGAGCGCAGGCTCCCCGTCATCCGGGGTGACCACCGCGAGGGGAACCCAGAGGGTGCGGGGCGAGGAGGCCGAGTGCACGCCGATCCAGTCGCCGTCGTCGCTGCGAGCGACCGCGACGACGCGGTCACCCGAGTCGAGGAACGCAACGGTCGGGCCGCCGGCGCAGGAGGCGGCGGGCGTCGTTCGAGCATCCACCGGGGCGATTCCCGCAGGAATCGAGGGTGACGAGACCAGGCCAGAAAGGCCGAGGGCGACACCCGCACCGCCTGCCACTGTTACGGCAAGTGCGGCGAACAGCAACGACTTCAGGGTCGGGCCGATCACGCTCATATTGTGACGACGCGCGAACCCCCGCACAAGGTTGACAGCGAGTGCGGAATTGCGCGTTTGCGCGGCGGTTAGACCCGCTGACGCCGCGGCACGACGACTTCCCGCAAGATGAGCGCGATCGACGCCGCGACCGGCACGCCGATGAGCGCCCCCGGAAGTCCGAGCAGCGATGCTCCTGCCATGGCCGAGATGAGCACAACCGAGCCGGGCACCTGCACGGCCTTGCTCATGACTTTCGGCGTGAAGACGTAGGCCTCGAGCTGCATGTAAAGGAGCATGAAGATGAGCACGGGGATCGTCGCCGACGGCACCGTGATGAGCGTGATGAGCGTGATGCCGATTGTCGTGAGCACGGTTCCGATGAGCGGAATGATCGTGATGAAGAAGGCCGCGACGCCAATCAGCAGGGCGGCTTCGACGCCGATGATGAGCAGCAGTATCGTGCTGTACGTGGCGTTCATGAACGCCAGAACGACCATGCCGCCGAGATAACGGCCGACGCTGTCGATGATGCGATCAGAGACTTCCGTGAAGCCCGTGCGACGGGACGCTGCGATGAGCGAGTAGAAGAACCCCTTGATCGACTCGAACGTGGCGATGAAGTAGAGCGTCAGTACGAGAATGAAGAAGCCGGCCGAGACGCCGTTGACGACAGATGCGCCGAAGCCGAGAAGCCCGCCAGACACCGCCAACCATGTCTGCGGGTCAGCAAGGGTCGCGGCGAACCAGCCCAGAGCCGCCGTGAACGATCCGCCGGTGAGTTCGTCAAGGGTGATAAACCACTCTTGTTCGGGCAGTGCCGCAATCAGCGCCGGGAGCGACTCGATCAACCGGACCGCTTGGGCTTGCAGGGCCGGAAGCCCGAACAACACCACGGCACCCAGCACGGTCAGGAGCAGGCCAGCGATCACGGCAGTCGCGGCGGGTCGGCCCACCCCGCGCTTGCGGAGTCTCGCGATGACGGGTTCGAGCGCGATGGCGATGAACAGGGCCGTGAGAATGGAAGCGACGACGCCCCGAAGCGAGAAAGCCGCCACGGCGAACACCCCGGCACCGATCGCACCGAGCCCGAAGAGGAAGCCTCGCAGCATGGCATGCGCCGGGGGAGCAGGCCGCGCGGAGCCGCCGTACTGGCGGAGCGTTCGGGAGATCTGCATGCGGGCTCCTCGGGGAAAGAGGGGGCGAAGCGGGAGCTATTCGATATCGCGATCGCCACTCGAGTGAACTCGCGTGGCGACAGTGATTCAGTCTAGGCTCCGGTGCCTTTTTTCACCGCAGGCGCCAGGGCAGCACCACGTGCAGCAGGGGCAGGGTCGACGCCCCGAGCAGCACCCAGCTGAGCACCTCATCACTCGGGCGCAGAAGCAGGCCGCCGATGAGCAACGCGGCGAAGAGGATCGCCGAGGTCGTGCGGCGCACACTCGCGTCGATGACGCGCAGACGCTGCTCGACTTCGGGGCTGCGCACGGCAAGCTCGCCGCGGTCGATGCGCGTGGCGAGAGCATCCACGCGCTGGGGCAATCGCGCGAGGGCCGACAGAATGGCGACTCCTTCGCGGCCAATTGAACGCAGAGTGGATGCTCCGCCGCCGTTGAGCAGGGTGCGAGCGAAGGGGTCGACGGCGTCCCACATGTTGAAGTCGCGGTTGAGGGCGCTCGTGACGCCCGAGATGAGCGAGATCGTGCGGACGAGCAGCAGGAAGCTCTCGGGCAGCTGGAAGGGCAGGGTGCGCAACAGCTCGCTGAACTGCAGTGCAAAGAGTTCGAGTTCGCGCGGGTCGATGCGCGTGAGCTCGGCAACACCCATGCCGCCGAAGCGGTCGAAGAGGGCCGTGATCGCGCGTTCGAGTTCGACGGTGTCGGCGCTCGGCAGCAGCACCCCCAGACGCTGGGTCGCGACGACCCAGCCGCGGGCATCGCGCGAAGCGACCGCAAAGATGAACTGCTGCAGCCCACCCTTGAGCGACTCGGTGATTTCGCCCATCATGCCGAAGTCGATGTAGGTGAGATCGAAGCCGTGCTCGGCGTTGGGCGTGACGAAGATGTTGCCGGGGTGAGGGTCGGCGTGGAAGAAACCGGCGACGAAGATCTGCTCGAAAGTCGCGCGGGCGAGTTCGGCGGCGACCGCATTCGGGTCGATGCCCGCAGCGAGCAGCGCCTCAACGTCGGTGATCTTGATCGCGGTGACGTCGCTCAGCGTGAGAACCCGGCGCGCACTGCGCTCCCACACCACGACGGGGGTGCCCACGCGCGGATCGTTCGCGAAGTCGGCTGCAAAGCGCTCAACGTTGATCGCCTCGTTGACGTAGTCGATCTCTTGCAGGCTCGTCGTGGCGAATTCTTCGACGAGAGCTGGGGCGTCGGCGCGGCGGTTGATGAGCTTGACCCGCGACGCCCAGCGGCCGACGCGACGCAGCGCGGCGAGGTCAACCTCGACTATCTGCTCGATGCCGGGGCGCAGCACCTTGATGACGACGTTCTCGAAGCCGACGTCGGCCGCGAGGCCGGGCGAGAGTCGGGCGCGGTGCGCTTGACCAAGTGATGCGGCGGCGATGGGGGCCTCGTCAATCGAGGCGAAAGCACGCGCGAGCGGTAGCCCCAACTCACGCTCGAGCTGCGCGACGATGCGGGCGAAGTCTTCCGGTGCGACTTCGTCTTGCAGGCCCTCGAGCTCACGCGTGATCTCGGGCGGCAAGATATCGAGGCGCGACGACATGAACTGCCCGACCTTGATCATGAGCCCGCCGAGGTCGACGGCGAGGTCATGAAAGCGTCGCGCGAGCTTCTGCAGACGACGGATGCGCCCTTTCGCCGCGAAACGTGCGAGGCCAAACCGCGGCAGCACGAGCTCGAACCACCACGCTTGCGCGAACGCGCGCGCCGCAAAGCGCACGATGCGGCGATAGCGCGCCGTCAGCGCCGGGTCATTCGTCGGAGCGCGATTCGCGCTCTCGGTGGGCACGAATCAGTCTTCGGCGAGGATGGCGTAGAGCGCCTTGCGCGTCTGGTCGAGCAATGCGGCAGCGCGCTCTTGCTGCTCGCGCGTGCCGCTCTGGGTGACCTGCGCCGCCGCCTGGGCGAGCTTGGCGCCCGCACGCGGAACGGCCGAGGTGCGCTCGTTCCAGTGGTCGTTCCAGCGGCCGCTCATGCGGTCGGTCCAGTCGGGGAGGCTCCACTCGCGCATGGTCCAGTCGCGCGACGACGCGTTCTCGCTCGACGGGTGCGCGTGCGCCTCGGCGGCGGCGTTGGCCGCCTCGCGGCCCGCGTCGGTGAGCGTGTAGACCGTGCGCTCTGCGTCGTGCTGCGTGCTCACGAGACCCTCGTCGGTGAGCTGCTGCAGCATCGGGTAGACCTCGCTTGCGGCGGGCATCCACATGCCACCGCTTGCCGCGGTGATCGCCTGCATGACCTGGTGTCCGTTCTTGGCTTCGTGGTGAAGCGCAACGAGGATCGCGACGCGCAAGTCGCGAGGCTTGTCATCCGAGCCCCAGCCCGAACGGCTGCCGCGCGGGGTGAAGGCATCGCGAAGCGAGTCAACCGCCTCGCGAAGATCGAAGCCTGACGACGAGGACGAGTTGCGCATAGCGGTACCTTTCGCGGTCGTGTCGGGGCCATCGAACGAGGCCCCTCACTAAGGCTCACGGTACGCGCGCCACCTGGATGCCCGCCGACCGCTTCATCGGTGCGGGCTGGTGGCGCCCTGAGCGCAGGCTACTTCGAGCCGGGAACCGCAACCCCGCCGGGCCCGGTCTTCGGAGAGTCTTTCGGGTCAGCGAGCTTGCCGCGCAAGAAGAGCAGCGGAAGCAGCCATCCGCCGAGGGCGGTGACGAGCCACACGATGAGGCTCGCGAGCACCCAGGTGTCGATTCCAGTGATCGTGATCCCGCCCGGAAACAGGCTCGCAATGATGAGAGCGACGAGAGCCGAGACGAGTCCGATTCCGCCGAGCACTGCGGGTGCATACTTGCGCGCCATATTGACGATGAAGGGCGTCAAGATGCTCTGCGCGATGGCGAAGACGGCGACCGCCACGATGAACCCGGTGACCGAGATCTGGAATCCGGGCAGTAGCCACGATGCGATAAACAGCGCGAGAAGAACCGTGCCGACATAGATCGCGAAGCGAATCAGAAACCGGAGCATGAGGCGCACCTTTCAACGAATCGAGCTAGGTGCGATCACGATATACCCGCGAGAAGCCCGTCCGACAGGGGCGTATGCCGGTGTCTGGTACCACGTCGGCCAGCGAGAGTAGGCCACGTCGTCGATCGCGCGCCGCTCATTTGTCGAGCGTTGCATCAACCTCGGCGCGGCGCGCGAGCACGAGAGCGTCGAACGCTCCGGGCGGCAGCGGACGAGCATCCGTGAACTGCACAGCGCCCTTCGTCCGTGTGACCTCGCCGAGTTCGTGGGCGAGCGTGGCAATCACCTGCCCACTAAAGGGGTAGAGCGAGTAGCCCGTGGCGGTGACCGCGACGGCGACGAGCCCGCGATCGCGGTAAAGCAGTGCTGGCATGCCGTACGACACACCCTCGACGGCGTCGGGAACGAGTTCGACAGCCCGGGTCACGAGGCCAGCGAGCACCGATCGTGCTGGCTCACCGAGCCCGGCGATGTGGTCGGTCACCGAGGCCATTGTGCGACCGCCTTCACGCGCGAACCGAACGCTGCGTTCAGCCGAAGAGAATGAAGAGCAGGCTCGTGCCACCGATCGTGAGGCCGACGAGGCCGACGATCAGCAGCCAGGTGAGTACTTTCATGTTGCGCACTCGGCCCATGAAGCCAACGGGGCGCTCGTCGTGATCTGACATGCTGCGAGCCTACTGGCGACAGCGCGCGGTGGGGAGCACCTCAGCGCAGTTCTGCGAGCGCGGCGATGAGCTCGCCGACGGTGTGGCCCGCGTTCGACGGATGCCGAAGCGGCGCCGACGGAACCACCGAGTAGTGATTGCGCCGGCCGCGACGTTCCCGCTCGAGGTAGCCCGTCGCCGCGAGGTCGCCCAGAATCGTGACGGTTGATCGCGTCGAAATGCCGACCTCATGGCTCAGTTGCTGCACCGTCGCATCGGGATTCTTCGCCACCTCCAGCAACACGTGCGCGTGGTGGGTCAGAAACGTCCACGATGACATTCCGACAGTGTGGCAGTCAGCGACGCACCAGCGCACCGAGTCCCGCGAGAGGGCGGCGGTTCGCGAAGGCGACGACAGCGTCGACCGCCTTCCAGCTGACGCGCCCGCCCGACATCTGCGCGAGACCGCGCAAGGGCAGTTCGGCGACCGTGCGCTCGATGAGTGCCATCGACGCCGGGTCGTTCTTGTCGTCGTCGCTCACGGGCATCATGCGCGTCATGGTCCAGCGAAGGCCGCGCCCCGTAAGGGTGTGCGCGATGTCGCCGATGGTCGACTCGCGTGTGAAGGGACGCGCCGGTGGTGGTTGGGGAATCTCGCGGCCGAGGCGATGCTGCCACTGGTCATCGGTTGCGGCAACGGCCGGGCTGCTGGGCGGCTCTGTCGAGTCGTTCGCGGTGCCATCGACGCGCACCGTGATCACCGACTCGATGTGCTCGCTCGATCGCGCGATCTCGAGGTCGACATCACCGCGCGGCAGCGCCCAGTCGTGCGTGCGGACATCCCAGAAGCGCAGCGCATCGGCGGCCACTTCGATCTCGAGGGTGCGCGTTTCCCCTGGCTCGAGCGTCGCGCGAGTGAAGCCCACGAGCTCGCGCCGGGGCCGGAGCACAACGCCTGAGCGGTCGTGCGCGTAGACCTGCACGAGTTCGCAGCGTGCTCGGCCGGACGTGTTCGTAGCGGCGACCGAGACCGTCAGGCTTTCGCCCGCAGCAACGGATGCCGCGCTCGCGCGCGCCGCCCCCCACGTGCTCGTGCCATAGCCCAGGCCGTGCCCGAAGGCGAAAGCCGGGGTCACCCCGGCGGAGGTCGCATGCCGATAGCCGACGAACACGCCTTCGCGGTAGTGCACCTGCGCGTCGTCACCCGGAAAGTAGGGGTCGGCGGCCACGTCACTCTGCGCAACGGGCCAGGTTTCCGCGAGCCGCCCGGCCGGCTCGACGGCGCCGAGCAGGGCGTCGGCGAGAGCGCCCCCACTCGCCTGACCGCCGAGGTAGCTCAACAGAATCGCCGCGACGTCGTCGCGCCAGGGCAGCAGCACCGGTGAGCCCACGCTGAGCGTGACAACCGTGCGCGAGTTCGCGGCCACCACCGCGGCCACGAGGGCGTCGTGCTGGGCGGGCAGGGCCAGGTGTTCGCGGTCGAACCCCTCGCTCTCGGCGATACCCGGCAGCCCGACCATGACGACCGCGACCTCGGCGCTCGCCGCAACGGCCGCCGCCTGGGCGATGAGTGCTGGGTCGGAGGCGGAGCGCACCGGCTCATAACCGGCGGCGTAGGTCACCGTGAGCCCTGCCGCTTCGAGCGCCTCGCGCGCCGTCATCACGCGGGTCGGTGTCACGAGCGAACTGCCGCTGCCCTGGTAGCGCGGAGTCTCGGCGAAGGCACCAATGAGGGCCACGTGGGTGCCGGGCGCTACGGGCAGAATCCCGTCATTCGTGAGCACGATCGAACTCGCAGCCGCCGCGCGGCGGGCGAGCGCGTCGTGGGGGTCGAGGAGGTCGGTCATCTCCGGCGCAGCGTGGGCGCGAGCATCCTGTGCCTGCATCGCGAGGTCGATGACGCGCTGCGCCGACCGCACCACATCGGCGGGGTCGAGCCGGCCATCGGCGAGGGCGGCGCGCAGGGCGGGTTCGGTGCGGGCTCCGCCGGGCATCTCGAGATCCATCCCGGCCGTCACTCCGGCCGGGCGGTCGGCCGTGGCACCCCAGTCGCTCACGACGACCCCGTCGAAGCCCCACTGCTCGCGCAGAATCTCGGTGAGCAGCCAGCGCGCATCGGTCGCGTGATCGCCGTTGATGCGGTTGTACGCGGCCATGACCATGCGCGGGTGGCTGGCGCGCACGGCGTGCTCGAACCCGCGCAGGTAGAGCTCGCGCAGCGTGCGTTCATCGACGATCGCGTCGATCACAAAGCGGCGGTGTTCTTGATTGTTGACGGCGAAGTGCTTCAGACACGCGCCGACGCCCGTGCTCTGGATGCCCGCGACAGCACTCGCCGCCAACCGGCCGCTGAGCAGCGGGTCTTCGCTGTAGTACTCGAAGTTTCGGCCGCACAGCGGGTGCCGCTTGAGGTTCAGGCCGGGGCCGAGCACGACGTCGACGCCGAGTGCGCGCGCCTCGCGCCCGACGGCTTCGCCCACCTCGTGCACGAGTTGTTCGTCCCAACTGCTCGCGAGGGTCGCCGCCGGCGGGAAGCACGTTGCGGCCACACTGCTCGCGAGCCCCAAGTGGTCGGTCGCCTCGAGCTGTGCGCGCAGGCCGTGCGGGCCGTCGGCCAGCATTGCGCTCGGGATGCTGTGCTCCGGCAGTGCGCGGGTGCGCCAGAAGTCGGCTCCCGAGAGCAGCGAGAGTTGCTCGTCGGTCGACAGGGCAGAGGCATCGATGCGCAGCGTCACGACGTCGAGACTATGTCGTCACGGCCGTGCGTGGTCTGCGTCGTACGCTGGGGTCGGCGCATCGGAGCGCCACGGGAGGAAGCGCCATGTCGA
Organism: uncultured Microbacteriaceae bacterium; assembly: GCA_964462815.1. Taxonomy (GTDB): domain Bacteria; phylum Actinomycetota; class Actinomycetes; order Actinomycetales; family Microbacteriaceae; genus Microcella. The sequence goes on along the minus strand of CAYWZI010000007.1, from coordinate 3,993 downwards.
CCACCTCGAGCTCGCCGGCCGTTGGTGTCACGCACGCCGACACCGAGCGCGTGCGCATCCAGGGTCCGTTGCGCAGCCTGCTGTTGTGGTTCATGCCGGGCACCCTCGGAATCTTCATTCTCTGGGGCGCGATTCCGACCGTGCTGCTGCCGCTGCAGGTCGAGCAGCTCGATGCCGCCAACAAGGTGGCGAACCTCGCCATCGTGACGACGATCGGGGCGCTCGCTGCGATGATCATGCAGCCCGTGGCGGGCACCATCAGTGATCGCACGCGCAGCCGCTTCGGAAGCCGCGCCCCCTACATCGTCGGCGGCGCGCTGTTCGGCGGGGCCGCGCTCGTCGCGCTCGGGCTCTCAAGCAGCATTCTCATGGTTGCGATCTGCTGGGTGCTCGTGCAGGTGTCGTTCAACATCGTGCAGGGCCCGTTCTCGGCGATGCTGCCCGACCGGGTGCCCGAGTCGGTGCGCGGCACATTCGCGGCCATGATCGGGGCGATGACCATGGTGGGGTCGCTCGGCGGGGTGATTCTCGCCTCGCTTCTCTCGGGCAGTATTCCGGGTGCCTACCTCGTGCTCGCCGGGCTCTCGGTCGTGCTGCTCACGCTCTTCGCCGTGTTCACTCGGCCGCGTGACAATCGAGGCGAGCCGCGACCGCACTTCCGCCTGCGGGACTTCGCGATGACGTTCTGGGTTAACCCGATCGCGCACCCCGACTTCTTCTGGGCGTTTACGGGTCGACTTCTGCTCTACACCGGCTACTTTCTCGTCGTCGCGTATCAGCTCTATCTGCTGCAGGACTACATCGGGCTCGGCGATCAGGCGGTGACCCTGCTGCCCTTCGTGTCGGCAGCAGCCCTGCCGACTCTCGTGCTTGCGGTCGCCATCTCGGGGCCGTGGTCTGACCGGGTGGGTCGTCGCAAGCCGTTCGTGGTGGCGTCGTCGCTCATCGTTGCGCTCGCACAAGTGGTGCCGTGGGTGTGGCCGACGTTCGAGGGCATGATCGTGTTCGCCTTGCTCGCGGGCCTCGGCTTTGGCGCGTTTCAAGCGGTCGACACCGCGCTCGTGTCGCAAGTGCTGCCCGACTCGCACGCGCACGCGAAAGACTTGGGGGTCGTCAACATCGCCGCGACCCTGCCGCAGACCGTTGCGCCGGCGCTCGCGGGTGTGGTCGTGCTGAGCTTCGGGTTCGCCGGGCTCTTCCCGGCTGCGATCGCCCTGAGTGTGCTGGGTGCTCTCGCGGTGCTGCCGATTCGCTCGGTGCGCTAGGGGGTCAGTCGCACCCGCGAGGGCTCAGCGGTCAGCGAGCACGATCAGTCGGTCTCCCGGAGCGAGGGTCACCAAGCTCGACGTCAGTGGATTGATGACGACGCCGAAGTCAGGGCTCTGGTGGCTGCGAGCCAGGACTCGATACCCCATGAAGGTCTCTCCTCGACGAGATGCCGCTTCGATGAGTGTCGAGACGTGCACGGGTGACGCAATCGAGACGTACTGCTCGACGGGCCGTAGGTGCGTCTCGCTCCCTGCGTGGCCGAACAGTTGGTCAAAGACGTCCACGAGCCGCGGTGTGCGGGAGACCTGAGCGAGCATGCGACTGACCAGCAAGTCGCTCACGATCACGTCGTCGGCGGAGTCGGCGTCGGCGATCTCCCCGTTGCGGTCGTCGAGCATCTCGGTCACGACCGCGAAGTGAGCGTCGTTGCGGGTTCGGATGTCGCGAAGGTGCAGCAACGTGACGAGGGTGCGGGCGTCGGCGCTGTGCATTGACAACGAGTCTTTGTAGGGAACCACCACGACGTGGTCGTACGAGGGCACGTCAAGCGCGTCAAGCACGGTTCGGCTCGTCGTGTCTGCCTGCTGAAACGTGACCTGATCGATCGACTCGATCGACTCGAACGGTTCGCTGCTCACGACGTGCGCGGTTGAGCCAGCTGGGAAGTACGAGTGCAACGAGGTCACGAGCGAACGCATGCCCGCGTGCTGACCCAGCACGAGGGTCCGGCCCGGCGACTCGCGCCGGGCATCCGAAATATCGATGCGTCCGGCGTCGATGGGCACCGCTGGCACGGAATGTAGCGATCGTTCGTTCGGAGCAACGAGGACGAGCTCGTCTGTTGCGTGCAGCGTCACGTTGCCGACCGGATTGAGGTGCACGCGCCCTTCGCGCATGAAGCCGACCAGTGTGGCGAGGTCGAACCGCCTTTGCGCTTCGCCATAGGGCACGTCAGCGAGCTCGGGCCGAGGCACCAGGTAGAACTCGTCGCCCTCGAAGTCGAGAAGATCGCGTGAGACGACGCTGATTCCGTCATGGCGCACGCTGTGCAGCGTCAGCCGGCCGATCAGTTCGTCGCCGATGATCCACCGCACTGATTCTGACGCGGCAAGGCGCGCCGCCTCCAGGTTCAGCGTTGACCGCAACTCGCCGATGATGTCGACCCCGCGCACGATGCGGCTGAGTGCCAGAACGGTCTTGATCACTTCGATGTCGGGCTCGGCGGCCGCGTCGGGTGAGAGCACGATGATCGAGCGGGCCGCTTCCGGGCTGACCATAGCGAGGTCGGTCGGGTCCATGGGGTCGCCGCTGCGAACGATGATGCTGGTGCCACGCTGTCGGTCGATTCGAGCGCGCAGTTCGTCTTCGACCGCGACCTTGTCGCGTGGGCTCAAGACGACAATCGCTGAATGATGACCTCCGCGCTGAGCCAGCTGTAGTTCGGAGACGATCGGAACGACCTTGCTGCTCCAGCCCAGAATGACCGTGTGCCCCGATTCGAGCACGCGCGATCGACCCTTCCGCAACTCGACCAGCCGTCGATCGAACGCGCTCGACACGATGCCGATGAGGCTCGCGACGAGGATGAGCCCGGCGATCGTGACGACGAGCATCGCGGCCCGAAAACCCCAGCCCTCGTCTTCGCGGAACGAGCCAGAGCTGAGCACGCGCACGAGCGATCCCCAGAGAATCTCTTCCGGGTCGAGCGAGGTGAAGCCGTCCGGTAGTCGAGTCGGGTAGAGCCGAAAGGCGACGACAACGGCAGTCACGGCGAGGATAAACGCCGCGCTCGCGAGGGCGAGAAGCCCCATGAGCGACACGGTGCCCTTCGCCATGACGGAGTCGAACCAATAGCGCAGTCGCTCACCGAAGGTAGGTCGCTTCACGGAGTTCCTTTCAGGTTGTGCGAGCGGATTCTACGGGGGCGAGATGTCGTGCCCGTGGCCGCGGGCTCACGCGGGTGTGATGACGCGTGGGTCGGTAGGCTCGCAGGAGGTTCGAGCACTGGTGCCTGGGCCGCGTGAGAGGAGCATCCATGACCTGGCGTATGCCCGCGGAGACGGCCCCGCACGACCGCATCTGGATGGCGTTCCCCCGCGAGGGCGAAGTCATGGGCGACTCGTCGGCCGCGCGCGAGTCGACCTACGCCGCGTGGACAGCCGTTGCCCACGCGATCGTGCCCTTCGAGCCCGTCACGATGGTCGTCGACCCGAGCGAGCGCGAGCGTGCTCGCCGCATGTTGAGCGCCGAGATCGACATCAACGAGGCGCCCCTCAACGATTTCTGGATGCGCGACTTCGGCCCGACGTTCGTCATCGACGACACGACCGGTGAGCTCGGCGGTGTCGACTGGATCTTCAACGCCTGGGGCCAGGGCGCCGACTGTGCGGATGACGCGCTCATCGCCGCGCGCATTCTCGACGAGCTCGGCGTGACGCGCGTTCCGAGCCTGCTCGTGAACGAGGGCGGCGGCATCCACGTCGACGGCGAGGGAACCGTGCTCGTGACGGAGACGGTGCAACTCGACCCCGACCGCAACCCCTGGGCGACGAAGGAGCGCGTCGAGGCCGAGCTGGCCCGCACGATCGGCACGACGACGGCCATCTGGCTGCCGCGCGGCCTCACGCGCGACTACGACGAGCTCGGTACCCGCGGGCACGTCGACATCGTCGCGACCTTCGCGAGCCCCGGTCGCGTGCTCGTGCACGCTCAGCACGACCCGGA
>CAYWZI010000006.1:0-34734 GCA_964462815.1 uncultured Microbacteriaceae bacterium | reverse complement strand
CGATCTGCGTGGTCGAAGAGGCGAAAGACGTCGTCGCGATCGAGCGCACGCGCGAGTTCCGGGGGCTCTACCACGTGCTCGGTGGCGCGATCAGCCCCATCGACGGCATCGGCCCCGACGATCTGCGCATTGCGCAGTTGCTGACGCGGCTCAACGATGGCACGGTGACCGAGGTGATCATCGCGACCGACCCCAACCTCGAGGGCGAAGCAACGGCCACGTACCTCACGCGCTTGCTCGTGCAACCCGGACTGCGCGTCTCGCGGCTCGCGAGTGGCCTGCCCGTCGGCGGCGACCTTGAGTACGCCGATGAGGTCACTCTCGGCCGCGCCTTCGAAGGGCGTCGAACGGTCGAGCGCTAGCGCATGCCGCGCCGGGCATCCGTCGGCGGTAGAATCAACGCTCAGGCTCGCCACCGCGGTCGTGCCGTTGCCGCAGGGGCGCCTTTCGCGCCTCTCGCACCGCCATCGACAATCGTCCCCACCCGCCAGGAGTTCTACCGTGAGCCTCATCGTGCAGAAGTTCGGTGGTTCGTCGGTGGCCGACGCCGAAAGCATCAAGCGCGTCGCAAAGCGCATCGTCGAAACCCGCAAAGCCGGCAATGAGGTCGTTGTTGCGGTGAGCGCCATGGGCGACACGACCGACGACCTCATTGACCTCGCCCACCAGGTCGCGCCGCTGCCCGACCCGCGCGAGCTCGACATGCTGCTGACGACGGGCGAGCGCATTTCCATGGCGCTCCTGGCGATGGCCATCAAGAGCATGGGTCACGACGCACGCTCGTTCACCGGCAGCCAGGCGGGCATGATCACGGATGCTCGCCACGGCGCCGCCCGCATCGTTGACGTCACCCCGGTGCGGGTTCGCGAGGCGCTCGATGACGGAGCCATCGCGATTGTTGCCGGTTTTCAGGGCTTCAACCGCGACAGCCGCGACATTACGACTCTCGGTCGAGGCGGCAGTGATACGACTGCGGTCGCGCTCGCCGCGGCGCTCGGAGCGGATGTCTGCGAAATCTACACCGACGTCGACGGGGTTTTCACCGCCGACCCGCGCGTGGTCAAGAAGGCCCGCAAGGTCGAGCGCGTGACGACCGAAGAGATGCTCGAGCTCGCGGCCGCGGGCGCCAAAGTGCTGCACATTCGCGCCGTCGAGTTCGCCCGACGCCACGGCGTCACCCTGCACGTGCGGTCATCGTTTTCGCCCAACGAGGGCACCTGGGTCGTCACCCCGAAAGAGGGAGAAGTCATGGAAGAGCCGATCATCACGGGAGTCGCTGGCGACCTCAGTGAGGCCAAGATCACGGTGGTCGGCGTGCCCGACACCCCCGGTATGGCCGCCGACATCTTCACCGTGGTTGCCGAGACGGGCGCGAACATCGACATGATCGTGCAGAACGTCTCGGCCGCGGCGACCAGCCGCACCGACATCAGCTTCACGCTGCCGAAGAGCGATGGCGAGAAGGTGCTCACGGCGCTGCGGGCGGCCCAACCGACGCTCGGGTTCGAGTCGCTCGCCTTTGACGATCAGATCGGCAAGCTCTCGGTCATCGGCGGCGGAATGCGGACGAGCGCGGGCGTCTCGGCGCAGCTCTTCACGGCGCTGAAAGACGCATCGATCAACATGGAGATGATCTCTACCTCCGAGATTCGCATTTCGGTCGTGATGCGCGCCGATGTGCTCAACCACGCGCTGCAGATCGTGCACACGGCCTTCGGGCTCGATGGTGACGCTGAAGCGGTCGTCTACGCAGGAACGGGGCGCTGATCATGTCGAAGCCCGTGCACCTCGGAGTTGTCGGCGCCACCGGCCAGGTCGGCGCCGTAGTTCGGCAGTTGCTCGTCGATCGCGGCTTTGCGCTTGCGAGCATCCGTTTCTTCGCCAGCGAGCGCAGCGCCGGAACGACTATTGACTTCAACGGCACCCCGATCACGGTCGAAGACGCGAGCTCGGCTGACCCGCGTGGTCTCGACATCGCGATCTTTAGCGCGGGGGCGACGACGAGCAAGGCGCAGGCTCCGCGGTTCGCGGCCGCCGGGGTTACCGTCATCGACAACTCGAGCGGGTGGCGCATGGACCCAGAGGTGCCCCTCGTGGTGTCGGAGGTCAACCCGCACGCGCTCGTGAACCCGCCGAAGGGCATCATCGCGAACCCCAACTGCACGACGATGGCGGCCATGCCCGTGCTCAAGATTCTCGACACCGAAGCCGGCTTGCGGCGTCTGATCGTGAGCACCTACCAGGCCGTATCGGGATCGGGCCTCGCCGGTGGCGAAGAGTTGCTTGACCAGGCGAACGCCGTGATCGTGCAAGACGCCATCGAGTTGGTGCACGACGGCGCTGCCGTCGAGTTTCCGCCGGCCGTGAAGTTTCCGACCACGATCGCGTTCAACGTGATTCCGCAAGCCGGCAACTTTGTCGACGACGGGCTCGGCGAGACCGATGAAGAGAAGAAGCTGCGCAACGAGAGCCGCAAGATTCTCGAGTTGCCTGACCTGCTCGTGAGCGGCATCTGCGTGCGCGTGCCGGTCTTCACTGGCCACTCGCTCGCGATCAATGCCGAGTTCGAGCGACCGATCAGCCCTGAGCGGGCTCGCGAATTGCTCGCCGACGCTCCGGGCGTGCAGTTGGTGGATGTTCCCACCCCGCTCGCCGCGGCCGGAGCCGATCCCTCGCTGGTCGGGCGTATCCGCGCTGACGAAGGTGTTCCCGACGGCCGAGGGCTGGCGTTCTTCATCAGCAACGACAACCTGCGCAAGGGCGCGGCGCTCAACGCGGTGCAGCTCGCTGAACTCGTCGCGGCGGCGCGTTAGCCCCCGTGGGTGCGGCCGCCACGCCCGCCATGAGCTACGCCGCCATTGGCGACAGCTTCACTGAAGGCATGGGTGACGAGCGAGCTGACGGCACCCCGCGAGGATGGGCAGACCTCGTCGCCGGGGCGCTCGCGTACGCGGCGGGTGGCGCGATCGGCTACGCGAATCTCGCGATTCGCGGGCGATTGCTCGCCCCCATCGTCGACGACCAGCTGCCGGCCGCGATTGCGCTCGGCCCTCACCTACTCAGCATGAATGGCGGGGGTAACGACATTCTGCGTCCTCGGGTGTCCATCAATGCCGTCGCTGATCGTCTTGTCGAGGCGGCGCTGACGGCGCGCGACGCTGGCATTCGCAGCATGGTCGTGAGCGGCGGCAATCCGACGCGGCACATTCCGCTCGGCGCGCGGTTCGAGCGCCGCGGTGACGCTCTCGCTATCGCGGTGCGCTCGCGGCTGGAGGGCACGGGCGTGCTCTACGTCGACAACTGGTTCGATGAGCGCCTGCCCGAGCTCGAGTACTGGTCGATCGACCGACTGCACTTAAATGCTCGGGGGCACGCGATCGCTGCGAGCAATGTTCTCGCCGCCCTCGAGGTGCCGATTGCCGACACCGCGCCTGACGGTTCGGGCGTCGACTCGCTCGAGCGCCCACGCACAGCCGAGTATTGGCGACAGTACGTCTTGCCGTGGATCGGCCGCCGACTCACCGGGCGCTCGTCGGGTGACAATCGCGAGCCCAAGCGACCTCGCCTCGACCCCGTCGCCCCGGACGGCCTGGGCTGACGGTGTCGAGCGAACCTTCAGCCGTTCGGAGTCGAATAGCAGCCATGACCTCTCGCCGGGCACTGCTCGCTTCCGCCGCTGTCGTTGTGGTTGCGGCCCTCGCTGGCTGCGCATCCATCTCAGCATCACCGTCGTTGACCGCTCTCCCCGACGACGCCCCGCTCATCGCGTTCTACGGCGACTCGTACACGCTCGGCACCGGGGCGACCGACCCGAGCCAGCGCTGGTCGACCCGCATTGCCGAAAGCCGCGGGTGGCGAGAGTTCAACCCCAGCGTCAACGGCCTGGGCTTCATCAACAACCGCACCCTTTTCGGTGACGGCGACCTACCGTCGATGATCATCGAGCAGCAGCCCGACCTCATCATGGTGACGATGGGCCTCAACGACAACTTCTCGTACTCGTTCGCGGCTGACGCCATCGAGGCGCAGATCACGACCGATCTCCAGCGGCTGCGCGAGGGAGTTCCGGATGCTCGCATGATCGTCGTCGAACCGTTCTGGTACACGGCCCGTCAACCGGAGTCACTCGAGATCATCAGCGGTTGGGTTCGCGATGCAGCCGCTGAGATCGGCGCGGACTACATCGAGGGCGCGTCGCAGTGGATCGCGGGGCGCGAGGGCGAAATGGCGGCCGACGGCTTGCACCCCAACGACGACGGGTATTCCCTGATGACCGAGCGCATGGATGCCGCGCTACTCGAGCTCGGCCTCTGACCCGGCTCGTTCTCTGGCGGGTTCGGCCTCGGTCGGCGGTACGCTGAGCGCGTGAGTAGCGGTCAAGAGCAGAGCGATGGTCCGCGCCAGCGGCCTCCTTTGTCTGAGCGCACCGCGCTCATGCAGTCAATCTGGATTTCGGTCGCGATCTCTTCGGTCGCGATCGTTGGCGGCATTCTGGCGGGCTCTCGCATCATTGTGTTCGACGGGGTGTATGGCCTGATCGGGCTGTCGTTGACGTGGGTCATGCTGCGCGCATCCCGTGTCGTCGATGAAGGCCCCACCTCGAAGTACCCGTACGGTCGCGAGTCGCTCACTCCGCTCGCGATCGTGGTTCAAGGCGTCGCGATGCTCGGAACCCTCTTGCTCGCGGCACTCGACGCGATCGTGCTGATTCTCGATGGCGGCAGCGATGTCGCGCCGCTCTCCGTCGTCATCTACGGCCTCTTTTCGGCAATCGTGAGCGCCGCCTTCACGGCACACTTGTTCCGCCGCGCGGGTGGGTCAGAGCTCGTCCGCGTCGAAGCCTTGCAGTGGAGAGCCGGTGCGGTGCGCAACGCCGTTATGGTGATTGGCGCGACCGTCGCGATTCTGATTGCCGGTACTGCCGCGGGCGGCATTGTGCGCTTCCTCGACCCGATTCTCGTGTTGGTGGCGGTCGCCATGCTGGCGCCGATTCCGATCCGCTTCCTCCGGTCGGGCATCTACGAGCTTCTCGAGGGAGCGCCGGATTCCACCGTGCAGCAGCACGTTCAGTCAACCGTGTCGAGCATCTGTGACCGCCATCAACTGCGTAGCCCGAGGGTTCGCATGACGAAGCTCGGCCGCAAGCTCTATCTGGATGTCGAGATTGTGGTGCCACCGAAGTCGTGGACCATCGAGGGTCAAGACGCCCTGCGCCGTGAGCTGCGTGATGGCCTCGCGACGCTCGACTACGAGCTCTGGGCTTCGATCACCCTGACGACCGATCCGATGCTGGCTGAATAGGTCACGGCGCATACCCATGAAAGGTCCCCTGAACGGTCTGACCGTCATCGATCTGAGTCGGGCTGTCGCCGGGCCGCATGCAGCGATGATGCTGGGCGATCTTGGTGCTCGGGTCATCAAGATTGAGTATCCGCAGAGCGGTGACGATACGAGAGGGTGGGGGCCGCCTTTCGTGGGCCCGTCCGAGAGTGAAGAGAGCACCTACTTCCTTTCGGCCAACCGCAATAAAGAATCGGTGGAGCTCGACCTCAAGAGTGACGACGGCATCGAGACACTTCGAGCCATGGTGCGCCGAGCCGATGTGCTCATCGAGAACTTTCGACCAGGAGTTCTCGAGCGTCTGGGATTCGGCGTGGCTGAGTTGGAATCGCTCAACTCCCGACTCGTGGTCTTGTCGATTTCGGGCTTCGGTCACGACGGGCCGGAGGGCGGGCGAGCGGGGTATGACCAGATCGCTCAAGGTGAAGCCGGGCTCATGTCATTGACGGGACCATCGAGCGACGAGCCGCAGCGTGTGGGGGTCCCTATAGCGGACATTCTTGCGGGCATGAACGGGGCCTTCGGCGTTCTCGCGGCGCTTCGTGAGCGCGACAGCACGGGCCAGGGCCAAGTCGTTCGCACGAGTCTCCTCGCAGCAGTCGTGGGGGCCCATTCCTTTGAGGGCACCCGATTCACCGTGGGTGGGGACGTGGGGGTTGCGCAGGGCAATCATCATCCGACTCTTGCTCCGTACGGACTCTTCGCCGCCGCTGACGGCGCTCTCCAGATCGCTGTTGGCAACGAGTCGCTGTGGAGCAGTTTCTGTCGTGCAGTGGGCATCGATGAGAACGATGTGCGGTTCACGACAAACGCGCTTCGCGTTCAGAATCGAGAGGCGCTCATCGCCACGATCGAGGCGTCTTTCGCCGGGGCGTCGCGCGCGACGCTCCTTTCACTGCTCACCCGAGCGGGAGTGCCGGCGGGAATCGTTCGCACTCTCGATGACGTGTACGCGTGGCCGCAGACTCGCTCGCAAGGCCTGGTGATTGGAGTCGATCACCAGACGTTGGGGCCGATCGAGTTGCCCGGCCCGCCCCTTCGGTTTTTCACCTGGGGCGGATCAGAAAGCACCAAAATCGATCACGCTCCGCCTCCGGTCTTGGGGCAGCACAATGACTCGGTGCGGGCGTGGATCGATTCGGCATCCGGCGACGGGGCGTAGCGATCACTCACACGCGGGGGTAAACCGCTGCCGGCTACGCGCGGCGCAACACCACCTGAACGATGACACCCACCACGAGCGCGGCGAATAACCAGCCCGAGACCTGCGCGGGGATGATGAAGGCGAGCCACACGCCCGCCAGCGAGGTTACCGCGGCCGTGACGCCCATGATGAGCGCCTGTCTCCACTGAACGAGCCCTGCCATCAGGTTCGGCACGCTTCCCGCGATTGCTCCGGGAATGAGCGCGAGCAGCGAGGTCCCCTTTGCCACCAGGTCTCCGACGCCGAACAGGGCGATGAGCACCGGAACCGCGATGATGCCGCCGCCGACGCCGAGCAGCCCAGCGATGACGCCCATGAGAAGTCCGAGTGCGATGAGCCCCAGCACGGTGATAACGGTGTAGTCGAGCGACCCTTCGCGTTCCGGCGCGACGATTGCGAGCCGGAGGGCGCTAGCCGCGAGCCCGGCGATGAACAACCACTTCAGCCAGGTGAGTGAGATGCGGCGCAAGAGTAGGGCGCCGAGCGGCGTACCAGCCACAGCGCCGGCACCGATGATGCCAGCGGCCACAAGGTCGATCTCGCCACGGGCTCCGTAGAGCGCCGCGCTGAGCGCTGCCGGCGGAATGATCGCGAGCAGCGAGGTAGCGGATGCTCGCCGCTGGTCAAAGCGCAACCACCCCATCATGAGCGGCACCATGATGAAGCCACCGCCGACCCCGAAGAGCCCGGCGAAGAGTCCCCCGATTGCGCCGATCGCAAGAAGGGGCAGAATCATCGGCTCAGCCTAGTCCGCACGGCATGAGCGCTGGTGAGCGCGACTAAACTCAAGTCGTGACTGAAGCCATCGATGCCCCACCCCACGCACCACAGCCCGTCGATGCGGTTCTCATCGGCGCGGGCATCATGAGCGCGACGCTGGCCACGATGCTGACGCAGCTCGAGCCGACCTGGGACATCCGCATCATTGAGCGATTGGGCGAGGTCGCCCTCGAGAGCTCCAACCCCTGGAACAACGCTGGTACCGGCCACGCCGCTTTGTGCGAGCTCAACTACACCCCCGAGCGGGCTGATGGGTCGATTGAGATCGTCAAGGCCGTGGCGATCAACGAGCAGTTTCAGGTCTCGCGCCAGTTCTGGTCGTACCTTGTCGGCCAGGGCCTGTTGCCCGACCCCAGCGCCTTCTTGAGCGCCACCCCACACATGAGTCTTGTGTGGGGCGAAAAGAACGTCGAGTATCTGCGCAAGCGCTACGAAGCGCTGAAAGATCACCCCCTCTTCGCGGGCCTGGAGTACTCGGAAGACCCGGTGCAGATTCACGCGTGGGCGCCGTTGCTCATGCCCGGCCGCTCAAAGAGCGAACCGGTCGCCGCAACGCGCACGACGGCGGGCACCGACGTCGACTTTGGCGCGCTCACTCGGCTGCTGGTCGAGGCCCTCAAGTCGCGCGGGGTGCCGGTGCGTCGCGAGCAGCGTGTGACGGGCATCCGTCGCCTGAAGAACGGCCTCTGGAAGCTCACGCTGCGCGATGAGATCGGCAGCACGCCGCACGAGCTCACGGCGCGGTTCGTGTTCGTGGGGGCGGGCGGTCACGCGCTTCCGCTGTTGCAGAAGAGCGGTATTCCTGAGATTCGCGGGTTTGGCGGTTTCCCGGTGAGCGGCGGCTGGTTGCGGTGCGACAACCCCGAGGTCGTCGCGAAGCATCACGCCAAGGTCTACGGCAAGGCTTCGGTCGGTGCGCCGCCGATGTCGGTGCCCCACCTCGACACACGAGTCGTCGACGGCACCGCGAGCCTTCTGTTTGGGCCCTACGCGGGCTTCACGCCAAAGTTCTTGAAGACCGGATCATGGTTCGACCTGTTCGGGTCGATTCGCTGGCACAACATTGTGCCCATGCTCCAAGTAGCCGTGCGCAATCTCGACCTCGTCACCTATCTTGTCGGCGAATTGCTCGCGAGCCGATCGAAGAAGCTCGACGCGCTGCGCGAGTTCTACCCGAAGGCCAACGGCGACGACTGGTATGCCCTGACCGCGGGTCAGCGTGTGCAGATCATCAAGAACGAGCCCGGCAAGGGAGGCGTCTTGCAGTTCGGCACCGAGGTCGTTGCGTCGGCCGACGGCACGATCGCTGGTCTGCTCGGGGCGTCTCCCGGGGCGTCAACGGCTGCGCCGATCATGCTCGATGTGATCGAACGATGCTTTCCCGATCGGCTTGACCAATGGGGCCCGGCCCTCAGGCGCATGGTGCCGAGCTACGGTCGTAGCATCGCTGACGAGCCCGGTCTCGCGGTCGAGGTGTTGTCGACCACAGCGGCCACTCTCGCCATCACACGCTGACCGCCGGGCGCTAGCGCCCAAATACCCCCGGGGGTATGATGGGCATCATGGATGCTCCCACCCGCACTGATCGCATCGCCACCTTGCACCCCGCATGGGGAGCGTCACTCATGAGCCTGAGCGGTGCCGCCCTGGTGTCGTTGCGCGACCCACTGCCGGGCATCGCGCTTGATCAAATCGTGGGTGTCGCGCTGCTGGCGCTCGGCGCCGTCGTCGCGGTCGCGCTGTCCATCGCGACAACTATGCGCATCGTGGTTCACCGCGAGGCGTTTCGTGCTGACCTCGCCAACCCGGGCATCGGCGCCATGATCGCCTCGTGGCCCGCCGGGTTGCAGGTGTTCGCCCTCGCGGTGCTGCAGGCGGGGGTTTCGGGAGCCCTTCCGAGAGACGTCGCCCTCATCGTGGGGCTCGTTGCCTTCGTACCGGGAGTACTCGGCACGGTGCTTTCGGGCTATGCCTTCTACACCCGCATCATCGGTGTCGCCGAGGTGCCGCCCGCGGCGGTCTCGGGCAACTGGTTCGTGCCGGTCGTGCCGCTCGTGCTGGTACCGAGCATTCTGTTGCGGGCGCTAGAGCTCGGCATGCCCGGAGACACCCGGGCCTGGGCGTTCGTCGCTCTCATCGGTTGGGGCATCGGCTTCACGCTGTTTCTCATGCTCGCCTCGATCATCGGCAGCCGACTTCTCGTCGCCGCGCCCCCGACTGCGCACCAAGCGCCAAGCTGGTGGGGCTGGCTCGCCCCGCTCGGTGCCGGTGGCGTGGGGCTGCTGGCGAGCGTGGAGCTCGCAGCCGCGGCCGGCGTGGTCAGTGGCGCCGACGGCATCGCGCTCCTCGTGGTCACTGTCTTGTGGGGGTTCTCAGCCTGGTGGGTGCTCTTGGCGATCCGCATCATCGCAAAAGAGCGTCGATCGATGCACTTTCACCTCGGCTGGTGGGGTTTCGGGTTCCCCACCGCCGCGTTCGTCAACCTCACGGCGGTCGTGGCCCGAGAGTGGCAACTGCCGGGGCTCGCGGCGATCGACCCCGTGCTCTGGGTCGTTGTGCTCGCCATGATCGCGACGCTCATCGTGCTGACCCTGCGCGGCCTCCGCACCGGTGCCACCTGGGCTCGCTAGTTGCGGGCCGCCCCGTCGGAGGCGGTGACGACGAAGGTGTCGGGCTGACCGAACGCGTGCTCGCCAAACGCGTTGTCGACGGCGACTTGCACGCGCGAGAGGTCACCGAGGCGAACGAGCGCGATGGCCGCGCCTCCGAATCCACCGCCTGTCATGCGGGCGCCGATCGCGCCAGCGGCGACAGCGGTTTCAACCGCGAGGTCGAGTTCGGGCACCGAGATCTCGAAGTCATCGCGCATGCTGCGGTGCGAGGCATCCAACAGCTCGCCGATCGCCGACGCGCCCTGCGCTTTCAGCACCGCGACCGTGTCGAGCACGCGCTGGTTCTCGGTGATGACGTGGCGGATGCGGCGGAAGGTGACGTCGTCGAGAAGCTGTTGCGCCCGCGGTAGGTCATCAATAGAGAGATCGCGCAACGAGGATGCGCCCATCGCTGCCGCACCGCGCTCGCACGCGGCGCGGCGCTCGCCGTAGCCGCCGGTCGCGTGACTGTGCTTGACCCCCGTGTCGATGACAAGAATCGCGAGCCCGGCTTCGGCGAGCCCGAGCGGAACGAGTTCACTCTCGAGGGTGCGGCAGTCAAGAAAGACGGCGTGGTCGGCCTCGCCCAGGAGCGACGCAGACTGGTCCATGATGCCGGTGGGGGCACCGACGGCAACGTTCTCGGCGCGCTGGCCAACCCGCGCGAGCGTGCGGCGGTCGAGGCCCAGCTGCCAGACGTCATTCAGGGCGAGGGCGACAGCGCTCTCGATGGCCGCCGAGCTCGAGAGCCCGGCGCCGACGGGCACGTCGGAGTCGATGAAGAGGTCGACGCCGGGCACGCCTGCGAGGTCGGCGCCGAACTCACTGAACGCCCATGCGACGCCCAAGGGGTACGCCGACCATCCGCCGAGCGCATCCGGGGTGAGAGCATCCAGCTCGATCTCGGCGAGCTCGTCGGCGAAGGTGCTCGCCACGCGCACGCGGCGGTCGTCTCGCACGCCGAGGGCCACGACGGTGCGGCGATCGATCGCGAAGGGCAACACGAAGCCCTCGTTGTAGTCGGTGTGCTCGCCGATGAGGTTGACGCGGCCGGGGGCAGACCACAAACCGTCGGGCGCGCTGCCGAAGACGGCCTCGAACCCGGCGCGCGCGTCGTCGCGAATGTCAGTCATTGCCGCTCTTCTCGAGTCCTTCGCGAATGAATGCGGCCTGCGCTTCGGGGGCGACGTCACCAATGAAGGCGCCCATCGCAGCCTCTGAGCCGGCCAGGTACTTCAGTCTCTCAGCGCCCCGACGCGGACTCGTCACTTGCAGCATGAGTCGCACGGTCTCGCGGCCCACGTGCACCGGGGCCTGGTGCCACGCAGCGATGTAGGGCGTGGGCGTTGGGTACAGCGCGTCGATGCCGCGCAGCAGTCGGCGGTAGAACGGGGCGAGTTCGTCTTTCTCCGCTTCGGTGAGCCCGGCGAAGTCAGGAACGTGCCGGTGCGGCAGAACGTGCACCTCGATGGGCCAGCGGGCCGCGAAGGGAACGAAGGCTGTGAAGTGCTCACCGCGCAACACGACCCGTTCACTGGCCTGCTCGCTCTCGAGAACTCGGGCGAACAGGTCGGGGCCAACGGCCTCGATCGAACGCAGCAGAGTGCTCGTGCGTGGGGTGACGAAGGGGTAGGCATAGATCTGCCCGTGCGGGTGCGGCAACGTGACGCCGATCTCGGCCCCGCGGTTCTCGAACGGAAAGACCTGCTGAATGCCGGGCATCGTGCTGAGGGCGGCCGTGCGATGTGCCCACGTCTCGATGACCGTGCGCGCGCGACTGACCGTCTGTGACCCGAACGAGCCCTCGTGGTCGGGCGAGAAACACACGACTTCGCAACGACCTACACTCGTGCGCAACCGGCCGATGCCGATCTCGGCGAGATCGTCGAGCCCCGCGGGGGCGTTCTCATGCTCGAGTGCGGGGCCAAAGCTCGGCGAGCGGTTCTCGAACACGGCGACGTCGTAGTTGCTCGGAATCTCGCTGGGGTTCTCAGCCGACGCCGGCGCGAGCGGGTCTTGGTCGGGCGGCGGCATGAACACGCGGTTCTGCCGGTTGCTTGCGATGGATACCCACTCGCCCGTCAGCACGTCTTGCCGCATGCTCGCGGTCTCGGGGCGGGGGTCAAGCACGCGACGGTCGATCGACCGCTCAGCGCCGAGCGTCGTGTCAGCGTCATCGACGTAAATGAGCTCGCGGCCGTCGGCGAGTGTCGTGGAGTGAAAGCGAATCGTCACTCCCCGATCGTACGGGTCAATGCTTGCGAAACCGTAACGAGTAGGCTTTCGATATCGAAAGAGATCGAAAGGGTCACATGATGGATGCTGCTCCCCAGCGTCGGGAACGCCTTGCGAGCCTCGTGGCCGAACGGGGGTTCGCTCGCGTGGCCGACCTCGCTCGCGAACTCCGGGTGAGCGAGGTCACCGTGCGCACCGATCTGGCCGCACTCGAGACCGAGGGCCGCATCACTCGGGTTCACGGCGGGGCGATGCCCCGCGGGCTCAACGACGCGCGCGAGAGCAGCCTTGAGCAGTCGCGCACCCGGCTTGCGCGAGCGAAGCAGGCAATAGCCGTCGAGACCGCGTCGCGCGTGCGCTCGGGCGAGAGCATCCTTCTCGATGTCGGTTCGACCACTCTCGCCGTCGCACATGCCCTCGTGGCCCGCACCGAGTTGACCGACATCGTCATCGTCACCAATGGACTCGCGGTTGCTCTCGCGCTGGAACCCGCGATTCCGCGGTTCACGGTCGTCGTCACGGGAGGCACCGTGCGGTCGTTGCAGCACTCCCTCGTCAACCCTCTTGCGACGACTCTGCTTGACGATGTGCGCGTTGATCTGGCGATTCTGGGCGCGACGGCGATCGACGCTACCGCGGGAGTGACCAACGTGAATCTGCCGGAGGCCGAAGTCAAACGCCGCATGGTCGCGTGTGCTGCCCGCAGAGTGCTCGCCGCCGACTCGTCGAAGCTGGGCCACGTGCACCTCGGCCGGGTCGCGTCACTCGATGAGCTCGATGAGCTGATTACCGACAATGCGACGACGGATGCGCAGCTCGAGCCTCTTCGCGCAGCCGGCCTGCGGGTCACCACCGTGACGCCACGGCGCGCGTAAAGTGACGGCATGAGCACTCCTCCCACCGGCGAGCAGTACACCCTGCACCACGACGGATCGCACGGCCCCGTCGAGGCGACGATCACGACAGTGGCCGCGGCGCTGCGACACCTGACCGTTGACGGCCACGATCTCGTGCAGGGCTTCGACGAATCGTCGACGCCGCCGTTTGGGTGCGGCATCGTGCTCGTGCCCTGGCCCAATCGCGTGCGCGATGGGCGTTGGATGCTCGACGGCACCGTGCACCAGCTCGACCTCACCGAAGTCGAGAGGAACAATGCGATTCACGGGCTGCTGCGCAACACCCCCTACCGGCTCGTTGAGAAGACCGTCGACGCCGTCACGCTCGGTGCCGCGGTCGTGCCACAGCACGGGTACCCGTTTCACCTCTGGACGACCGTTGAGTATCGACTAACCGGCAACGGAATCCGCGTCACGCACGCCGTGACCAACCTTGGCGATCGCGCGGCTCCGTACGCCGTGGGCACGCACCCCTTCATTCGGGTCGGAGCCCACGCTGTCGACGAGCTCACGATCTCGGCACGCACCGTCGAGCATGTCGTGGTCGATGATCGGCTCAACCCTGTCGGTCTCGAGCCTGCGCTCGATCGATGGAACCTCACGGAGGGTCGCCTCGTCGGCGAACTCGCGCTCGACGACGCGTTTCGTGTGGAACCCGACCCCGACGGCGTGGTGCGCACCGTGCTCACGGCGCCCGATGGAAGCGAGACCGAGGTCTGGCAAGACGGCGACTGGGAGTGGCTCCAACTCTTCATCACGCGCACATTTCCGACCGCCGATGGGCCCGTCACGGCGATCGCCGTCGAGCCCATGACCGCCCCGGCCGATGCACTCAACTCCGGGGCGGGCCTGCGGTGGATCGAGCCGGGGGCATCGTGGGCGGGCAGCTGGGGCATTTGCCGCCCGGCCTGAGCGCAGCATCCGGCGTCCGACCAACACATGGACTCCCCTCAAACGGGGGGTGACCCGCGGGGTGTACGACGCGTCGTTCTGCTGATTGGATGAACCCAGGGGCTTGGGGATTCGCTCCGCGTGCGAGTCGCACGTTCTTCGACGGGGGAGTCGAACATGGCCATTGCACCAAAGACCATTGCGCTCGCGGTGGGTGGGCTCGTCGTGGTCGGTGCCGGCTTTGCGGTTGCACCCATCCTCGGCGACGTTTTCACGCAGTCGGTCGCGCCGTCGTCAGAGATCTTGGGCGGGCCCGTCGAGCTCGCCGTCAACGCCAACGGTGAGACGTATGGCAGCCCGATCAACGACCAGGTTCCCGACCTGATTCTGACCAAAGCCGAGGGCGGCAAGATTGGCTACGTGCGGGTCAGCGAGTTGGAGTTCGCTCGCAATCTTCGGGCGTCTAATCCCGACCCCAATGAAGTGATCGACATCGACGTCTATGAGTCTGACGGGGTGACGGTCATTGGCAACTTCCGGGTGCTCGTTGACACTCCTGGGCCGCGCGACGGCTTCAACCGCTGACGGTAGGCCCCGTGGGGCTCGAACCCACGACCCACGGATTAAAAGTCCGTTGCTCTACCAACTGAGCTAGAGGCCCTTACCTCTCTAATCTAGCGCGCTGCGGCGTTCAGCGTGGCGGGCTAGCGTGGCTCGCATGACTGATCGCCCACACCGCCCGGTGCGTTTGCCGAGCGACGCCTTCGAGGTGCAGGAGGGCGGACTCGACCCGGCGGTGACGATGCGCATCGCGCACGATTCAGCGAGAGCGCTCGTGCACCGCGTGCGTGCGAGTGACGACCCCGACCTCATCGAACGCATGGTGGCCTACACCGACGAGCACGGGCTTGATGTGCTCGCCGAACTGTGGTCGCAGTCGGGGCCACGCACGCTGCCGGGTGCCCTCTGGCGTCTCTCGCTGTTGCGCGCACTCGTGCGCGGCGACTCGGCGGGCGCGGCGCTGGAGTTTCAGCGCGGCAGCGAGGTGCTCGCCACGGCCGATGTCGTGGTGGCGGGGGCCGAGAGCCCAACCGGGCCCGACGAGATTCTGCGGCTTGCCGATCAAGTGTTGCGCGGCGCGTA
This sequence comes from uncultured Microbacteriaceae bacterium, assembly GCA_964462815.1. Lineage (GTDB taxonomy): Bacteria > Actinomycetota > Actinomycetes > Actinomycetales > Microbacteriaceae > Microcella. The sequence continues at coordinate 19,594 of CAYWZI010000006.1, read as the reverse complement.
TGACGGCGACTTTGCGGTGGCGCTTGATCGCGCTGCGGCCTTTTGCCGGACGTCGGCGGCGGGCGCTGCCGATCTCGCTGACGATGCGGATGCTGCGCTCAACGGCCCGCGCGCGAGCGACCTCACCGCGCGCGCCGCGCGGCTGGCCGCGACAGCGCGCGACTTCACGGCGTGCGCGCGCCTGGAGCGTGCGGGCTCGCTCGACTGAGAGCGAGCATCCGTCGCCCGCAGGGAATGCCGCGCAGGGTGTCGCGGTTACACTTCTCTAGCCGGGCCGCAGTAACCCCGGGCTCCATTTTTCGCCGCTACGAGCGGCCACTCGCCGAGAGGCGTTCTGCGGCCCGGCTTTTTCGTGGTCGAACTTGTTGCATTATTACTATGTAGTAGTTATGCTACAGACATGGGACGCAAGCCGAAGTCAGAAGACCCGGTCTACAGCCGCATCGAAGAGCATCGCTCGCGGGCAGGGCTGAGCAGGCAAGAGCTCGCCGACGCAGTCGGTGTGCACTACCAGACCGTGGGGTACCTCGAGCGGGGCGAGTACGCGCCGTCACTCGCGCTCGCGCTGCGCATCGCACAGCTCGTCGGGGTTCCGGTCGAGCAGTTGTTCTCGCTTACTCCATTCACGACCACAGACCAGGAGGAATCAGCATGACCACGAAGAAGCTCAGCGCCCGTGAGCGCAACGAGAAGGCGGTTGCCGACATGGCCGAGACGGTCATGCGCGACACGCGCTGGGACTGGATGCGCACGCGTCGTGCGCGCCTCACCATCGTGGGCGTCATGATCGCCCTGCTGGTCGCGATTCCCTTCGCCTGGATCTTCTTGCCGAGCCTTGCCGCGATCGGTGTGACCCTCGCCGCGGCCGGCGTGTGGTGGGCTCTGCGCATGTCGGTGCGGGTCATCGCCGACCTGCCCGAGGAGTACCTCGACGAGCGTCAGGCTCGAGTGCGCGACCGCGCCTATGTCGAGGCCTACCGTTGGTTTGCGGGCCTCACCCTGGTTGCAGCAACGGCCGCGCTCATCTGGTTCGTGTTCGCGAGCGAAAACGATGTGGCGACCGTCGACATCACCTGGACTGCCGGGATGGCGATCTTCTGGACCTTCGAGGGGCTCGCCCTCACACTGCCGTCGATCGTTCTCGCACTGCGCGAACCCGACCGCACGTAAGCCTGGGCGATCAGTCGGCCGGCGCGATCTCGGCGATGAGCTGTTCGATGCGGCCGCGAATGTCGTCGCGAATCACCCGCACCGATTCGATGCCCTGGCCCGCCGGGTCGTCGAGCGCCCAGTCTTCGTAGCGCTTGCCCGGAAAGATGGGGCAGACATCGCCGCAGCCCATCGTGATGACGACATCCGACTCGGCCACCGATTCGGTCGTGAGCACTTTCGGCACATTGTTCGCGATGTCGATGCCCTCTTCGGCCATCGCCTCGACCGCCACCGGGTTGATCTGGTCTTTCGGCTCAGACCCGGCCGACAGCACGGTGACGCGGTCGCCGGCGAAGTGCTGCAAATAGCCCGCGGCCATTTGCGAGCGACCCGCATTGTGCACGCAGACGAAGAGAACGGTCGGGCGGGTGGCGGCGTCGGGCGCGATCATGGCGTCAGTATAGGCAAGTGATATGGCCGCCTCAGGGCGCGTTCGCTTAGGGTACGGAGCGTGACTGTCGAACCTCCCGATCGTGTTCCAACAACCAGGCCGCTGGCCGCTCGGCTCGCCGCAGAAGCGCTCGGTAGCGGTGTACTCGGCGGCACAGTCATCGCCTCGGGCATCATGGCGACGCTTCTCACCGATGACGTCGGCGTGCAGCTTCTCATCAACGCTGTCGCGACCGGGGCGGCCCTGACCGTGCTAATTCTCGTGCTCGGGCCCGTGAGCGGAGCCCACCTCAACCCCGCCGTGACCGCTGCGCTCGCCGCCGACGGGCGGGTGCCGCTGCGAGAGATCCTTCCGACCGTCGCCGCGCAACTTCTGGGGTTCGCCGCCGGCGCGGTCGTCGCCAACCTCATGTTCGGCGCGGCAGCCGTCTCGATCAGCACAACCGTGCGTGGCGAGCCCGGGCTGCTGCTGGGCGAAGTGGTTGCCACGGCCGGGCTCGTGGCGGTCATCCTGACGCTCCTCGCTCGTCATCAGCAGTCCTGGATTCCGGCGGCCGTCGGCCTCTACATCACGAGCGCCTACTTCGCGACGAGCTCGACGAGCTTCGCCAACCCGGGAATCACGATCGGGCGGATGCTCAGCGACAGTTTCGCCGGAATCGCTCCCGAGAGCGTGCTCCCATTCGTGGCCGCGCAGCTGGTGGGCGCCGGTATCGGCGTGCTGCTCGTGCGGCTACTGATCGCTCCCCGCCCCTCAACTCGTCAGGACTAATCGCACCTCGCCATTTCGGGGTGCCGGGGCGGGCGTTCGTTCACCTGCTGTTTACCTCACACGTCGATGCTCGACGTCGGTTGAGCGCTCATCGCGCGGAGAGGCGGGGGAAAGTGGAGTCTCGCACCTCACGTACGGGGTATTGCCCTGCCAGACGCCACCCGTTAACTTCCCGTCTATGTGGGCTGGATTCTATGGCTACGTCGGCCACCGGCTGACACAACACATTCTGGAGGGCGGCCCCCACGCCGCCGAAGAAGGGATCACCACAGTGTTCACCAAGTACAGCAAGCCGGCGGCCTTTGCCGCCTCGCTCGCGGCTGTCGCGCTGGTTCTCAGCGCGTGCGCCGGAACCACCGAGCCCACCGAGGAGCCGACCGACGAGGTCGAGCTGCTGAGCGGCGCGGTCGTCATCGACGGTTCGTCGACGGTCGCCCCCAACACCGAAGTTGCCGCCGAGCTGTTCCAGGAGATTCAGCCTGACGTGCAGGTTTCGGTCGGCGTCTCGGGCACCGGTGGTGGCTTTGAGAAGTTCTGCAACGGCGAGACCGACATCTCCGAGGCTTCGCGTCAGATCAAGGACGAAGAGGCTGCAGCGTGCGAGGCGAACGGCATCGAGTTCGTCGAGCTGGGCGTCGCCAACGACGGCCTCGCGGTCGTCGTGAACCCCGAGAACGACTGGGTCACCTGCCTCACGGTCGACGAGATCTCGTCGATGTGGCGTGCCGACGCTCCCGTCACCAACTGGGCTGACGTGCGCGCGGGCTTCCCCGACCAGGAGATCATCCTCTACGGCCCCGGCACCGACTCGGGCACGTTCGACTTCTTCACCGACGAGATCAACGGTGAGAGCGGCGTCATCAACCCCGCCTACAACGACATCGGAGAAGACGACAACGCCGCTGTTCTGGGTGTTGCCGGCGGTGCCGGAAACTCGGCCTTCATCCCGCTCTCGTTCGTCGAGGCTGCTGGAGACCAGATTCGCGCCATCGAGATCGAGAACGAGGCCGGCGACTGTGTCGAGCCGTCGCTCGACACCGTCCTGACCGGTGAGTACGCTCCGCTCGGTCGTCAGCTGTTCGTGTACCCCTCGGCAGACGCGCTCCAGAAGCCTCAGGTGCTCGCGTTCCTGGAGTTCTACATCACCAACCAGGCGACGATCGCCGAGACGGCGGGCTTCATTCCGCTGAACGACGAGCAGGAAGCTGAGGCGCTCGACCGCCTCAACTCGCTCCTCTAGTCAGCTGCAGTCTCACTGAGCAACACCTAGCGCAAAGGCAGTCCAGGAATGGCCACGACCACGATCACTAGCCCCACCGATGCTCCGTTCTCGCTTGAACTCAAGGGAAACCGCATTGGTGAGAAGGTGATCGTGGCGTGGCTCTTCCTGGCTGCTGCGGTCGCGATTCTCATCACCATCGGAATCGTGTTCGCTCTCGTCATTCCGACGATCGATTTCTTCAGAGAAGTGTCGATCTTCCAGTTCTTCTCGATGGAGCCGTGGGCTCCGTTGTTCGCAGAGCCGACCTACGGGGTCGTGCACATCGTCGCGGGAACGTTCGCAATCGTCCTCTACTCGTCACTCATCTCGTTGCCCGCCGGTCTCGGCTCTGCGATCTACATGAGCGAGTACGCCGGCCCCCGCATGCGAAAGATTCTCCAGCCGGTTCTCGAGATCCTCGAGGGCATTCCCACGGTCGTCTATGGCATCTTCGCCCTTTTCTTTGTGGGGCCGCTGCTCAAGGACAACTGGCCAACGTGGCTGCCGGGCAAGCTCGGCGAAGAACCCGGTTTCCAGTTTGTGCTCGCCGCCGGTCTTGTGCTCGGCGTCATGATCATTCCGACCGTCGCCTCCGTCGCGTACGACTCGATGAACGCCGTACCCCGGGCACTTCGTGAGGCGGCCTACGGACTCGGTAGCACGCGCATGCAGGTCGCGACTCGCGTGATTGTTCCGAGCGCTCTCTCGGGCATTATCGCCTCCTTCGTTCTCGGTCTGTCGCGGGCGGTGGGCGAGACGGTCGTGGTGCTCATGGCGGCGGGTGCCATCGCCAACATCACGCTCTGGCCCAATGACCCCATCCTGACAATGACCGCGTTCATCGGCCGCACGGCTACAGGCGATATCTCGACTGGTTCGACCGCCTACTTCACGGTCTTCGCTGTCGGATCGTTCCTGTTCATCATCACCCTGCTGGTCAACCTAGTTGCCATTTCACTGGTGCGCCGATTCCGAGAGGTTTACGAATGAGCAACACTTCTGGCCGCACCCGAGTCGCGGTCAAGGCAGCCACCAGTACGCCTATTCGCCTCGAACGAGTCGGTATCGACATTCGGGGTGAACTGTTTCGCGCCGTACTGCTGTTCTCCATCTTGCTCGGCGTCGTCATGCTGGCGACCCTGCTCATCTTCGTCGCTGTGCGGGGCAGTGACCGCCTCGACCTCAACCTCTTCACTCAGCTGCCGTCCTCGATCGATGTCGGCACCTCAGGTTTCCTCCCAGCAATCGTCGGCACGGTCTACGTCATGCTCGGAACCCTCGTCACGATTGTTCCCCTTGGCGTCAGCGCGGCAATCTATCTCGAGGAATACGCCAACCCCAACAAGTGGTACAACCGGGTCATCGAGGTCAACATTCAGAACCTGGCCGCCGTGCCGTCGATCGTCTTTGGAATCCTCGGACTCGCGTTTATCGTTCGGGGGCCCTTGAACCTCGGCTTCGTGGCCTTCGCTGGCTCGCTGACCCTGGCCATGATGGTTCTGCCAACCGTGATTATTGCGGCGCGCGAGGCGATTCGTGGTGTCCCTCCCACGTTGAGGGATGCCTCGATGGGCCTTGGCGCCACCAAGTTGCAGACGACGTGGCGCCAGGTCTTGCCGCTGTCGGTGCCCGGCATCGTGACCGGCACGATCCTCGCCATGTCGCGCGCCATTGGTGAGACTGCACCCCTTTTGCTCGTCGGCGCGACGACGTTCGTGCGGTTCCTGCCCGAGAGCGCGTTCGAAGGTGCGTACAGCGCGATTCCCGTGCAGATCTACCAATGGGCGATTCGCCCCCAGGAGGAGTTCCGCGTTCTCGCAGCGGCGGGCGCGCTCGTTCTCGTCGCGCTGCTGCTCGTGATGAACTCATTCGCTATCTGGTTGCGCGCGCGCTCGCGCAAAGAGTTCTAGACCTAACCCCGATTCCATACCGAAAGAGCTGAAGCTGATGACTGACGTCGCCCCTAAGACTCGCCCCGAATCGTGGCCGCACCGGACGGTGTTTACGATCGAGGACCTCAACGTCTATTACGGCGCATTCCACGCCGTCACGGGCGTCGACCTGGCCTTCGGCATGAACGAGATCACGGCGCTCATCGGCCCCTCGGGGTGCGGCAAGTCGACCGTGCTGCGGTCACTCAACCGCATGAATGACCTCATTCCGTCCGCGCGCATCGAGGGACGCGTTGAATACCACGGCATCGACATCTACGGTCCGAAAATTGATGCGATCGAAGTTCGCCGTCGCATCGGCATGGTGTTCCAGAAGCCCAACCCGTTCCCGAAGTCGATCTACGACAACATCGCCTACGGCCCACAAGTCACGGGCATGAAGGTCGAGAACATGGATGACCTCGTCGAGCAGACGCTGCGGCGTGCGGCCCTGTGGGACGAAGTGAAAGACAAGCTCAAGCAGAACGCCTACGGCCTCTCGGGCGGTCAGCAGCAGCGTCTGTGCATCGCCCGCGCGATCGCGACCGACCCCGACGTAATTCTGATGGACGAGCCCTGCTCGGCCCTCGACCCGATCGCCACGGGGCGCATCGAAGACCTCATGCACGAGCTGCGCGACACGTACTCGATCGTCATCGTGACGCACAACATGCAGCAGGCCGCGCGTGTTTCCGACCGCACCGCGTTTTTCAGCGTGCAGCAGAAGGACGAGCACAGTGACCGCACGGGCGTGCTCGTGGAGTTCGGCGAGACGACCCAGATCTTTGAGCAGCCGAAAGACGAGCGCACCGAGGGTTACATCTCCGGTCGCTTCGGGTAGCCGACGCCCGGAAGTCGTCGCGACTGTCGGTAAGCGCCCACTCGGTGGTTCGCGCGAGTACGCACTCGGTGCGCGCTAGTCCGTCACGGGCGAGTGCGTTTCGATGCCGACAAGCCAGGGACGCTCGCTTTCGAGCGCGAAGTGCATCACGGTGTATTCCCCGGTCGACAGTGCTGCGCCGCGCCTCAACTCTGGCGTGACCGCGGCACCACCGAGCGTTGCGGCGGCACTCAGGATCTGCGGGATCACGGGCCCGTGGCTGCACAGCACGGTCGTGCGGCGCTTCGCAAGGCGCTTACCAACCTGTGCCGTGACACGCTCGGCACTACTGCTGTAGTCATCTTGGCTGATGCTGCGAGACAGCTTGACCTCGAGAGCCGTCGTGCTGGCCGTTGGCGCAATCGTGGCGACACAGCGCGCCGCGGGGCTACTGACGAGCACTTCGGGCCCGAAGGCCGCGATGCCCCCCGCGACGGAGTCTGACTGGTCGATGCCGTGCTGCAGAAGTGGCCGTGAGTTGTCCGGTCCGTCCCAGCCCTCGTGCGGAACCGCCTTGCCGTGCCGCAACACGATCAGGGCGAACGTGCGCGCGCGGCCGGCGTCAACCTGCGCAGCGAAGCGCTCAACGATGTCAGCATCGTGCTCGTACGTGAGGCGCTTACTGGCCTTCGCGAGAGGCACCCATTCAAGGGCCATGATCTCGCCGTTGGCTTCGTAGGTGTGGCGTTCTGCGGCTCCGGGGTCGACCTCGGCCGACCAATAGTGCACCACTTTGGGGCGCCCGTTCGGCAGCAGGTATTCGACAGTGCCCAGCGGTGCGCCGAGCACAACGTCGAACCCCGTTTCTTCGGCGATTTCGCGCACCGCGGTGTGTGGCAGTGTTTCACCCGGGTCGACTTTGCCCTTGGGAAGCGAGACGTCTTTGTGCTGCGTGCGATGCACGAGCAACACGCGGGCCTTGCCGTCGACCATCTTCCACACGACGGCTCCCGCCGCCTGCACAAGGTCGGCTCGCGTCGTCACGGATGCGGGGGTCATACGCGTGAGGAACCGGGGCGGCGACGGGTTGCGATCGCGGTCATGACGACATTCTGTAGGTCGGCGAGGGGTTCACCCTTGCCATCTTGGTGCACGCGCTGCCAGTCGCCATTCGATTGAAGGTGCCATGACGCCGTCGTGTCGCTCATGGTCGCCTCAAACAGCTGATCGATCTGGGCAAGGTGCCCCGGGTCGGTGAGCCGAATGAGCGCTTCGATACGCCGGTCGAGGTTGCGGTGCATCATGTCGGCACTGCCGATATAGATCTGCGGGTCGCCATTGTTGTGAAACGCGAAGATACGCGAGTGCTCGAGGTAGCGGCCGAGAACGCTACGCACGCGAATGTTCTCGCTGAGGTCATCCATGCCGGGAATGAGGGCGCAGACGCCGCGCACGGCGATGTCGACGGGAACCCCTGCCCCACTCGCCCGGTAGAGAGCGTCGATAATGGCTTCGTCGACAAGCGAGTTCACCTTGATGCGGATTCCGGACGGGCGTCCGGCGCGCGCGTTCTCGGCCTCGGTGTGAATCAACTTGAGCAGCCCGCGCCGGAGGTATCGGGGTGCAACCAGCATGCGTTTGAACTTCTTCTCGATGGCGTAGCCCGAGAGCTCGTTGAAGAGGCGCGTGAGGTCTTTGCCCACTTGCTCGTCGGCCGTGAAGAGCCCAAAGTCTTCATAGATGCGGCTCGTCTTCGGGTTGTAGTTGCCGGTGCCGACGTGAGCAAAGTACTTGAGGGCGCCGTCGTTCTCTTGCCGAACGACTAGCGTCAACTTGCAGTGAGTCTTGAGCCCGACAAGACCGTACACAACGTGCACGCCTGCCTTTTCGAGTTTGCGCGCCCACTCGATGTTGTTCTGCTCGTCGAATCGTGCCTTGATCTCGACGAGTGCAAGCACCGCCTTGCCCGACTCGGCGGCGGCGATCAAGGCTTCGATGATGGGGCTGTCGCCACTCGTGCGATAGAGGGTCTGCTTGATGGCCAAGACATTCGGGTCGCGGGCAGCCTGTTCGAGGAACGCTTGCACACTCGTGGCGAACGACTCGTAGGGGTGGTGTACGAGCACGTCGTTGCGCGCGATCGCTGCGAAAAGATCCATCGGAGTGTTGGGTTCCGTGGGCTGAAACTGGAGCGATGTCATCGGAACGTGCTTCGGGAACTTCAGCTGTGGTCGGTCGATCTTGCCGATCTCGAAGAGCCCCCGCAGATCGAGCGGTGCCGGCAAGCGAAAGACCTCTTGCTCGGTGATGCCGAGCTCGCGCACGAGTAGTTCGAGCGTGACGTCATCCATGTCGTCGGTGATTTCGAGACGAATGGGCGGGCCGAACCGTCGGCGAAGCAGTTCACGCTCGAGTGCCTGAATGAGGTTCTCGGTCTCGTCTTCTTCAATCTCGACGTCTTCGTTGCGCGTGACGCGAAACTCGTGGTGCTCGAGAATCTCCATGCCAGGAAACAGCTGGTCGAGGTGATTGCTGATGAGGTCTTCGAGGGTCAAGAAGCGCAAGCGCCCTGAATCGTCGTCGGGCAACTGAACAAACCGGGACAACACTTGTGGAACCTTGAGGCGAGCGAATTCAACCTTTTGCGTCTTGGGGTTGCGCACGCGGACGGAAAGGTTCAGAGAGAGCCCCGAAATGTAGGGGAACGGGTGGGCCGGGTCGACCGCGAGCGGCATGAGCACCGGGAAGATTTGCTGGGTGAAGATCTCGTCGACCCGCATGCGGTCGGATTCGCTCAGGTCTGCCCATGACTCGATGTGAATCTCGGCGTCGTCAAGTTCGGGCTTGACGAGGGTGTGATACGCGGCGGAGTGGCGAAGCTGTAGCTCGAGCGCCAGTGCATTGATGTCGGCGAGCACATCGGTCGGTGCTCGGCCGGTGTTGGTCGGCACCGCAAGGCCCGTCACGATTCGTCGCTTCAAGCCTGCAACGCGCACCATGAAGAACTCGTCGAGATTGCTGGCGAAGATGGCGAGAAAGTTGACACGCTCGAGAAGAGGAACCGAGGGGTCTTCAGCAAGCTCGAGCACACGCTGGTTGAATCGCAACCAGCTGAGTTCACGGTCGAGATAGCGTTCGACCGGGAGTGTGCCGTCGTCGATGCTGGTCGACTCGTCATAGTCGTCGAGGAAGTCGCCGCCGACCCCGCCATCGACCTGATATCCGGTATTCGTGCTTGCCTCGTCGTGCATGGCGCCATTCTGTCAGCAATCGTTCAATGGCTTCGCGGTCGTCGAAGCACGTTCACCGCTCGTTCACGCGGATCGCGTTCACTCGTTACGTGGCCGGCGGGATTCGCGCGGTCGAGGGCAGACGGGGGAGCGCAGTGACGGTTCAAGCACCGGATGCTCTCGCCGTGATCGATCGCGTGGCCGATCGACTGGTCGGCCGGTTTGCGCCCCACTTCGACGACGCGTTCGTGCGCGAGATCGTGATTGACAGCCTTCGCCGCTATCGGCACCTTGATCACCCCTCCCAACACGCGCGGGCCCTGACTGCGCAACTCGCCGCTGATCGTCTCGAGGCCGTGCGCTGGGTGGAGCGGCATCGCGGACTTCCTCGCCCACCCTCGGTGTTGTTCATTTGCTCGGGCAATGCGGGGCGCTCTCAACTGGCGGCCGCCGTGCTGCGCGCATCGTCCGCTGCCGACACTCGAGTGGTGAGTGCGGGTGACCGACCCGCGGCGCGCATTCTTCCTGCCGTGGTCGAAACGCTGGATGAGATCGGCATTGCTGTGTTTGGTGAGTACCCCAAGCCGGTCACACCCGAGTTCGTCGCCGCGGCCGACCACATCGTCGTGCTCAATTGCAATGACCAACTCGAGGCGCTCGAAGGGCACCCGTTTCTCACGCTGAGCATCTCGCTCGAGAGCACGAGTGGCAAGTCGGGCATGCGCCACACTCGAGACCTCATCGCCGAGCAAGTGCGCGACCTCGCGCTTGAGCTCGGCATCGCGGTCCGACCGCTCTAGCGCACCGCGCTAGGCGCCGACGCGGCTCGCCGTCTGCTCGGCATCGTCGTCGTGCACGGTGAAGCGGTAGCCAACATTGCGCACGGTGCCGATGAGCGACTCCATGTCGCCGAGCTTGGCGCGCAGGCGACGCACGTGCACGTCGACCGTGCGGGTGCCGCCGAAGTAGTCGTAGCCCCACACCTCGCTGAGCAGTTGCTCACGCGTGAAGACCCTGCTCGGGTGCGTGGCAAGAAAGCGCAACAGCTCGAACTCCTTGAAGGTGAGGTCGAGTGTGCGGCCGTGCACCTTGGCTGAGTAGCTCGCCTCATCGATCGTCACGCCCGAGGCGCGGATCATGTTCGGCCCCTCGTCGCGCGACTGGCGGCCGACGGCGAGCCGGATTCGGGCATCCACTTCGGCCGGCCCCGCGTTGTCAAGCAACACGTCGTCGATGCCCCACTCCGCGTTGATGGCCGTGAGACCGCCCTCGGTGAGCACGACGATGATCGGTGAACCGGCTCCGGTCGTCGTCAGAATCTTGCAAAGGCTCTTCGCGCTCGCGAGGTCGGCGCGAGCATCCACGATGATGACATCCGCGGGCGGCGCGCCGACGAGAGCCGCCGGTTCGGCCGGAATGCGGCGAACGCGGTGGCTCAGTAGGCCCAGCGCGGGGAGAACGTCGGTGTTCACCTGCGAGGTCAGGATCAACAGCTGCGCCATGAGTCCTCCACACGGTGTCTCGCTCAGTGTACAAGCGCCCTAGCATGGAGGCATGTCTCGCACCGTCGCGACCGCCCTGCCGGTCTGGCTCGCCGTCGTTGTGGCGCTCGTCGTGATCGCGGTCGTCGTGCCGATCGACGGCTGGTGGCCACTCTTCGCCGCCGTCGCAGCCGGCGCTGTGTTGCTGACGTTCGTGATTCAGGTGAGCCTCCAGTCGAAAGAGGGCCTCGTCATGCGCATGCTTGTCACCGTGACGGGTGTCGTGCTCGTGCTCATGGTGGCCTCGGCGGCAACGCTCATCGTGCAGGCGACGCTCGGCTCTGCGTCGTAGACTGACGCCATGCTTCTCGCCCTTGAGATCTTCTTCCTCGGCCTTCTCGGGCTGGCGACCCTCTCGATCGGTTTCGTCTCGGTCGTCGTGCTCGTCAACCTGTATCGCGGCCAGCGCTGAGCGCGCCGCGAACGATGTTCTCGCTCGATTCGAGCCTGCCCGCCGAGCTTGCCCCGCTCGCGTGGCTCATCGGCCTCTGGGACGGCACCGGCGTCGTGCACTACAAGGACGGCGACCGGGTTCGCGAGCACGAGTTCGGCCAGCGAGTCAGTTTCAGCCATGACGGCCTGAACTACCTGAACTATTCCTCGCACACGTGGTTGCTCGACGAGGCCAATACGCCCCTCAGCGCCGAAGCTGGCTACTGGCGGTTGCACCGGCCTTCGCAGCCCGGCGACGCGGGCCCCGGTATGTTGCCCGGTGACGGCCCTCGACCCTTCACCACCGCCAGCGATGTCGAGAGCCTGCGTTTGCCGCAGGGTGGGTTCGAGGTCGAGGTAGCCCTCATTCACCCAGGCGGCGTGAGCGAGCTTTACCTCGGCCGGGTCTCTGACGCGCGCATCGACCTGCAGACCGACGCCGTCATGCGCTCGGCGAGCGCGAAAGAGTATGCCGCGGCCACGCGCATCTACGGACTCGTCGATAGCAAGCTGCTGTGGGCGTGGGACATCGCCGCGCTCGGCAACGATCTGCGCACGCACGCCTCAGGAACCCTGCATCGTGGCGAGTAACCCGCTTCTCGCGCTGACCGGTGCCGTGCCCTCACCGGGCGGGGTCGCTGAGCACTACGGCGATCCGGTTGCGGAGCAACGGATGCTCGCCGCCGGCCGCGCCCTCGTCGACCTCAGCGATCGTGGAGTCGTCACGGTCACCGGCGACGACCGCCTGACCTGGCTCGACTCGCTCACCTCGCAGTCGCTGACGGGGCTCACGCCGGGCGCGTCTACCGAGACTCTGCTGCTCGACCCGAACGGACGCCTCGAACACGCGATGCACGTCATCGACGACAGCGCCACGACCTGGCTGCTCGTCGAGGGCGCGGCTGCCCCGACGCTCGCCGCATGGCTTGATCGCATGCGGTTCATGATGCGCGTCGAGGTGGCCGATGTGTCTGATCACTGGGCGACCCTGGCGAGCTGGGGGTCGACACCGCTGATCGAGGCGGCCGCACCCAACGGGTGGCCGCTCGTGTGGCGAGACCCGTGGGTGTCGGTGCAGACCGGCGGCTGGCAGTACGCGGCCGAGACTGACCACCCGGCGGCGTCGTACGCCATTGCCGAGCTCATCATCGAGCGCTCGCGGCTCACCGAGGTTGCCGACGCGGTTCGGGCCGGGTCGCTTGCCATGGCCGGCACGCTCGCGCTCGACGCCTTGCGAATCGCCGCCTGGCGACCGCGCTTTGCCACCGAGGTCGATGACCGCACGATTCCGCACGAGCTCGACTGGCTGAGGTCGGCCGTGCACCTGGCGAAAGGCTGCTATCGCGGGCAAGAGACGGTTGCCAAAGTGCACAACCTTGGGCACCCGCCGCGTCGCCTTGTCATGCTCCACCTCGACGGCTCCGATGCGCTGCTGCCTGGCGCTGGAACTCCCGTGCTGCTCGATGGCGCCCCCGTCGGCACCGTGACCTCGAGCGCCCGACACCACGAGCTCGGGCCTATCGCCCTCGCCATCGTCAAGCGCTCGCTCGACCCTGCGGCCGCGCTCGTCGTCGAGACCGAGGGTGTCTCGATCGCGGCGGCCCAAGAGGTCATCGTTCCGCCCGACGCGGGGGCGACGGCCGGAGTGCCGCGGTTGCCGCGCCTCGGCGCAGTGCAGCGTCCACTCTGAGCTCGGCGGGCGCTGACGTGAGCGGTGGAGCGGAATCGATGCGGCGGCTGGAGCGGAGCATCCGTCGCCGGTTGGATGCTCGCGCCGCTCTCGACCGCGTCGTCCGCTCACTGCCGGCGATCGTGCAGATCGTCGTGGGCGCGACGCTCGCCTACCTGATCGCGCGGGTCGTGCTCGGGCACGAGGTGCCGCTCGTCGCGGTGACAGTGACGATCGTGGCGCTCGGCCTCGCGCGCGATACGACCCCGCGCCGGGTGCTGGAGATCGTCATCGGCATCAACATCGGCATCGCCGTGGCCGCTCTGCTCGTGCAGGTCATCGGTCAGGGCGCGTGGCAGATCAGTGTGATTCTTGCTGTCACGCTCGTGGTCGCTCGGGCGATGTCGCCCTCGGCGCCATTCGCGATCGCGGCGGGCGTGCAGTCGATGCTCGTCGCCGTGCTGCCCGCGCCCGACGGCGGGGTCTTTGCGCGCAGCCTTGACGGGCTCGTGGGCGGCGCGATGGCGTTGCTCATTACCTCTCTTATCCCTCGTTTCGACCTGCTGCGCCAGCGGGGCGAGGCAACGGCGCTCTTCTCGCTGCTCGACCAAGCGCTCGTCACGATGCACGAAGCACTGCGCGCTGGTGACTCGGCCGCGGCGGAGCTGGCGCTCGCGCGGAGCCGTCGCACGCAGCCGCTCATCGACGAGTGGTCGCGAACGCTTGAGAGTGCTCGCGGCGTTGCCGCGGTCTCGCCGTGGTTGCGCTCGCGTCGGGCTCAGCTTGCTCGTGAGGCAGACCTTCTCGCGGTGACCGACTTCGTGACGCGTCATGTGCGCGCCATCGCTCGCCGCGTCGAGGTGGTCGTGCGCGAAGGCGAAGGCCGACCGCTGCTCGCAGACCTCATCGGGTCGACGGCCGAGCTCGTGCGCTTGCTCGGGCGCAGTCGCGACGACGAGGCTGCCCGCTACGCCGCTCGGGCCGTGGCCGCCACGCTCGCGGCGCAGTGCTCGCCGACCGCCGTCGAGGGAGTCTCTGACCAGGTTGTTGTCGTGCTGCTGCGCCCGCTGGTCTTTGACGTGCTCGTGCACCTCGGCATGACGCCCGACGAGGCGCGCGCACAGCTGCCAGCGCTCTGAGCGGGTCTATGACCTCGGCGCGACCGCTGACCACTCGACCGTGAGTTCTCCGAGCCGCCAGCGGGCGACCCCATCGAGCACGGGCCAGCCCGTGTCGCGCAGCCCCCGTGCAGCGGCAATGAAGCGTTGTCGGGGCGAGAAGGTCGCGAGCGGGGCGCTGCGGGCCCACTGGGCGTCAAGCTCGCGCAGCAGCTCGTAAACACCTTCCCCCGGCACGTTGCGGTGAATGAGCACCTTAGGCAGCCGCTCAGCGACGATTGACGGATGCTCCACCGACCCCAGGTGCAATGAGAGGCTGAGCGACCGCGGGCCGTGGGTGTCGAGCGCCACCCAGCTGGCTACGCGCCCCAGTTCGCTGCAGGTGCCCTCGAGAATGACGCCGTCGGGGTGAAGCCGCGACTGCATGAGTGCCCAGGCTGCCGGTACCTCGGCTTCGTCGTACTGCCGCAGAACGTTGGCTGCTCGGATGATCGCGGGGCGGGCATCCCGCTCAAGAGGTATTTCAAAGCCACCCTGTCGAAAACTCAGCCTGTCGCGGGCAAAGGGTACCGCCGCGCGCACGCGTTCGGGGTCGATCTCGATTCCGACGACGCGCACATCGGGGCGCACGCGCTGCAGTCGTTCGAGCAGTTCGAGCGACGTCCAGTGAGCCGCGCCGTACCCGAGATCGACGACGAGAGGGTCGGCAGCGCGTCGCAAAGCCGGGTGCACGGCGAGCCAACGGTCCATGCGTCGCAAGCGGTTGACGCCCGTGGTTCCGCGGGTCACCCGTCCTTCTGCCATGCGCTCATTCTGTCGTGGCCGTGCTCGATAGGCTGGAAGCATGACCCACACGCTGATCTTGCTGCGCCACGGCCACTCTGTCTGGAACGAGAAGAACATCTTCACGGGGTGGGTGGATGTTGGCCTCACCGACCAGGGCAGAGCCGAAGCGCGTCGCGCGGGCGAACTGATCGCGGCGTCAGGCCTTAACCCGCGGATGCTCTACACGAGCCTTCTCAAGCGTGCGATCCACACCGCCACCATCGCTCTGGAGGTCGCCGACCTTGACTGGCTACCGGTCAAGCGCAGTTGGCGGCTCAACGAGCGCCACTACGGCGCCCTCCAGGGCCTCAACAAGGCCGAGACTCTCGCGGCACACGGCGAAGAGTTGTTCATGACATGGCGGCGCAGCTTTGACACCCCGCCGCCGCCGCTCGACGATGACGCCGAGTTCAGCCAAGTGCACGACCCGCGCTATGTCGGCATTGATGGCGAGGTACCCCGCACCGAGAGTCTGAAGCTCGTCATTGATCGCATGCTGCCGTATTGGCAGAGCGACATCACGCGCGACCTCGCGGCCGGTCAGACGGTTCTCGTCGTTGCCCACGGCAACTCCCTGCGAGCTCTTGTCAAGCATCTCGACGGCATTTCTGACGAGGCGATCTCTGAGCTCAACATTCCGACCGGAATTCCGCTCGTCTACGAGCTTGGCGATGACTTTATGCCCGTGAAGCCCGCCGAGTACCTTGACCCCGAGGCGGCGGCGGCGGGGGCTGCGGCTGTCGCGGCGCAAGGCAAGAAGTAGCTCTCACAACGTCGAAAGCCCCCTGGCCGCGGCCGGGGGGCTTTCGCATTGAGGTTGTCGCTTTAGGAGTCAGCCTGCACCCAGTCGCCCGTCGCGAGGTATTGCACCTTCTTCGCGATCGAGACAGCGTGGTCGGCGAAGCGCTCGTGGTAGCGCGAGGCGAGCGTCGCATCGACAGTGTCGACCGCCTCGCCCTTCCAGCTCTCACCGAGCACCTTGTCGAAGACGCTCAGGTGCAAAGCGTCGATCTTGTCGTCTTCGTCGCGAATGTACTCAGCGATCGCCAGGTCTTCGGTTTCCAGCAGCTCAACGAGCTTGCGGGCGATCTCCACGTCAAGAGCACCCATCTCCTTGAAGGTGCTGCGCAGGCTCTTCGGAACCACCTTGTCGGGGAACCGATAGCGAGCGAGCTGCGAAATGTGCTCAGACATGTCTCCCATGCGCTCGAGGGAGGCGCTGATGCGCAGGGCGCTCACGACGATGCGCAGGTCTCGTGCCACCGGCTGCTGCCGGGCCAAGATATTGATCGCGAGCTCATCGAGCTCGGCGGCCGCCGCGTCAATTTTGGCATCGTCTGAGATGACGTTCTCAGCGAGCGCGACGTCGGACTCGTTGAACGCACGAGTCGCGTTGTCGATCGAGTCGGCGACAAGGCGTGCAATCTCGACGAGACGCTCACGCACCTCCCGTAGCTCTTGCTGAAATACTTCGCGCATAGCAGTTGGTCCTTACTACTTCAGTTGTGGCTCCGGCACAGTCCCCCACACGGTCCCGCTCAGCGGTGAACGAGACGTGGCCCGCAGGTGAACTCTCGGGCGGTGGCACTCGACTGGCGAGTGAAGCGGCCTTTCGTCGCGCCACCGGTCACTAATCTAGTGGTCATGGACTCGGCACTGCTCGTGCCCCTCGCTCTCGCCCTTGGCGCGCTGATCGGGGCTGGAGCCGTTGCCGCGATCGTGGCCTCCTATCGGCGGAGCAGGGTGGCGGCCGAAGTTGCCTCAACGACGGTACCCGACGGCGTGGACCAGGTGGTCGAGGCGCTTGAGTCTGCCGGAGTGGTTCTGGACCCAACGAACACGGTGGTGAAGGCGTCGCCCGGGGCCTTCGCCCTGGGCTTGGTCTGGCACCGCACTCTGGTCCACGCGCGACTGGTCGAGCTCGTTGAACGAGTGCGACGTAATGGCGAGGCCATAACCGAAGAAGTCGAGCTGAGTCGGGGCCCGCTCGGTGACGCTGCGATGTTCCTCTCGGTTCGTGTCGCTCGCCTCGGCAGTCGATTCGTGCTCTTGCTCGCCGCGGACCACACCGAATCGCACCGTCTTGACGCCGTGCGTCGTGACTTCGTCGCTAACATCAGCCACGAGCTCAAGACGCCGATTGGCGCGATCGGCCTGTTGAGTGAAGCGATTGGTCATGCCGCTGACGACCCGGTTCAGGTTCGCCGATTCGCCGACCAATTGCATCGCGAAGCGGAACGCCTCGGTAGCCTGACGCAAGAGATCATTGAACTCTCTCGATTGCAGGCGAAAGATGCTCTGACACGGCCGGAGATGGTCGAGGTCGACGCCGTCGTCGCGGCAGCGATCGACCAGAACCGAGTGCTTGCCGACGCTCAACGCATCACTCTCGCAAGCGGTGGGGAGAGCGGTCTGACGGTGTGGGGGGACGATGCCATGTTGATCACGGCCGTGCACAACCTCATCGCCAACGCTGTTCAGTACTCCCCGTCGCCGTCCCGGGTCGGTATCGGCGTCAGTTCGACCGACGACATCATCGAGATTGCCGTGACCGATCAAGGCATTGGCATTCCCGAAGACGAGATCGACCGCGTCTTTGAGCGATTCTTCCGCGTCGACCAGGCACGCTCTCGCTCGACGGGCGGCACAGGTCTCGGGCTCAGCATCGTCAAGCACGTCGTGCAGAACCACGGCGGCGACGTTCGCGTGTGGTCACAGCATGGCCGCGGCTCGACATTTACCATTCGCCTCCCTCGAGGCGACCAGCCCGCGATAACCAGCACCGGAAAGGCACGAGCATGACCCGCATCTTGATCGTCGAAGATGAACCCGCTCTCTCAGAACCACTCGCTTACCTGCTGACTCGAGAGGGCTACGAGACGTCCGTGGTTGCCGACGGGGCCTCTGCCTTGACAACCTTTGATCAGTCAGGCGCCGACCTCGTCTTGCTCGACCTCATGCTGCCGGGGCTACCGGGCACCGAAGTCTGCCGCGAACTGCGCCAACGGTCGAACGTGCCGATCATCATGCTGACCGCGAAGGACAGCGAGGTCGACATCGTCGTGGGTCTTGAACTGGGGGCTGACGACTATGTCACCAAGCCCTATTCGACACGTGAGCTGCTCGCGCGGATCCGCGCAGTCATGCGCCGCCAGAGTGATGACGGCGACCTTAACGACGGCGTGCTCACGGTGGGGCCCGTGCGCATGGACGTCGACAAGCACCAGGTCACCGTCGACGGCCGCGAAATTGCAATGCCCCTCAAGGAGTTCGAACTGCTCGAGCTCTTGCTCCGCAATGCCGGCCGCGTTCTTACGCGCGGGCAGCTCATCGACCGGGTCTGGGGCGCCGACTACTTCGGCGACACCAAGACGCTCGACGTGCACGTGAAGCGCATTCGATCGAAGATCGAACCTGACCCGTCGAACCCACGCATGCTCGTGACCGTTCGCGGCCTCGGCTACCGATTCGAAGACTAGGCCAGGCGCCCGCGGTCGGCTAGGGAACGAGAAGCTCGTACTCGGGCAAGCTGCCGTCGAGAACGGGAACGAGCAATTCGACTCCGGGAGCCGTGCCATAGCTCAAGAAGATCGGCACGAGACCACCGATGGTGTCGGTGGCGCCGGTAACGAGAATCTGGTCTTGCTCGGGCCCGCCGAACGCGGTGCGGCCGTTGGCCGAGATCACGACGATCTCGGTGACGCGCTCAGAGCCGTCTGTCCACTGAATGGAGAGTCGCTTGCCGACCGTCGACGGGTTGACGACCGTCATGACGAGGTTGAGCGTCTCGGGGTCATCACCGATGAGGAGGGCATTGCGCACGAGCAACTCGCCGACCTCGGTGCCGACGCCGTCGCTCGGGTCGTACTCCTTCTCAGTCGCGATGTTGGCACTGAAGGTGCAACCGGTCGTTGCGAGCAGCAGCGCGGCTGCGAGCGCGATCGACGCCACCAAACGGGTTTTCACGGGTTTCCTCCAGAGCGCAGGGGGGTAGTCGTTCGTCTGCGGCACGGGCGGCACACGACAGACCTTTCGTCCCTAGTCTAGCCAGCCACGAGCGCCTCGTGCCGGGTCGCTCGGAGCACGCCCGCCCGCCGAGGCTGAGAAACTGCTGTGGTAGACTTGAGGTTCTGCGGAAGGACCACCATCCATGCTTTTCCAGGTCGGCGAGACTGTCGTCTACCCCCATCACGGGGCTGCCACGATCATCGAAGTCAAGAACCGAACCGTTCGGGGTGAAGAGAAGCTTTACCTCAAGCTCAACGTCACTCAGGGCGATCTCACCATCGAGGTCCCGGCGGACAACGTCGACCTCGTGGGCGTTCGTGACGTCATCGGGCAGGAAGGTCTCGACCGCGTTTTCGAGGTGCTGCGTGCCCCGTTCACGGAAGAG
>CAYWZI010000005.1:0-35062 GCA_964462815.1 uncultured Microbacteriaceae bacterium | reverse complement strand
CCGTGGTCGACTGCATCGACCATGTCGTCTGCGCTCGCGCGCCAACCCGCCGAAGCCACCATCATCGATGCCCAGGCGAGCGAGTCCCGACGGGCTTCTGTGACGGCGGCACTCGAGGCCGAGGCTGCCGACCGACAATTCGCCCAGATCGCACTCACTCCGGCACTGATTACTGACAGCCGTCGACTGGACCTTCTCGCCGCGCTTTCGCTCGGATGGGGCGAGGGGTCAGGAAGCGCCCTCCAGGCTTTCGTCGCCGATTCCACTCGTCTCCGATCGTCAGTGCAGGTTGTCGAGAGCAGTGCGATCCTTCTCTTGACCGATCGGGCCACGATTCCCGTGACGGTGCAGAACGATCTGGATGTCGCCGTGCGGGTGTACGTGCGGGTTGAGCCAGACTCCGCCCAGCTACGTGTTCTCGACTCGAACGTCGAAACCGTCGTAGAACCACGATCGCAATCGCGCACGCTTGTCCCCGTGGAATCCCTCACCAATGGCGACGTCAACATTACCGTGACCGTGAGGGATGCTCAGGGAGACACTCTCTCCGAGCCCACCCGCGTCGCGCTCAGCCTCCAGGCCGGCTGGGAAACCGCCGGAACCATCATCGTTGCCGCGGCCATCGCCGTGCTGTTCGTCGTCGGCATCACTCGGGACCTCCGCAAGCGCCAGCGCCGCACGCTCCCGCCGGACAACTCTGACGACGCGGTGCCGGCAGAACCTGCGGCAACAGAGTCGGCGCAGGAGAGCATCCGATGAGCGCGGTGTCGGCTGCCGACAGCGGGGGGATCGGGCGGGCCAGCATGCTGCTCGCCTCGGGCACCGTTGTGTCGCGATTGCTCGGTTTCGTCAGCGCCGTCGTGCTGGCCCAGACGATCGGTACCGTGGGGGCTGGCGCCGACGCGTTCGCCCTCGCAAATCAGCTGCCCAACAACATCTACGCCATCGTCGCCGGCGGGGTGCTGAGCGCGGTGCTCGTTCCACAGATCGTGCGGGCGGGCCTTCACGACGACGGCGGCGCGCGGTTCATCAACCGCCTGGTGACTCTCGGCTTCGTGGTGTTTCTCGCTGCGGCGGTGATCGCCACTCTCGCCGCCCCCCTTCTCGTTGGCCTGTATGCGCAGCAATCGGTCGATGGTGGTCGCGGATTCTCGCCCGACGAGATCGCGCTCGCGGTGGCCTTCGCCTACTGGTGCCTGCCGCAAGTGCTGTTCTACGCCGTCTACGCGCTGCTCGGCGAGGTGCTCAACGCTCGCAAGGTGTTCGGCCCTTTCACGTGGGCCCCGGCGCTCAACAACGTCGTCACGATCATCGGGCTCATCGCCTTCTCGCTGTTGTTCTCCACCGACGTCACGGCGGCAACCGAGTGGACTCCGCAGATGGTCACGGTTCTGGCCGGCTCGGCCACCCTCGGCATTGCCGTGCAGGCTCTCGTGCTCTTCGCGTTCTGGGGACGCGCCGGGTTGCGGTATCGCCCCGACTTCCGCTGGCGCGGAGTAGGACTGGGCGCGACCGGGCGGGCAGCGCGCTGGGTGTTCGGCATGGTGCTCGTGACCCAGCTGGCTGGCATTGTGCAGGCGAACGTCGCGTCGCTTGCCGCGGCTGGTGGCGAACCCTCGCTCGCCGTGCTGCGATTCTCGTGGCTGATCTTCATGTTGCCGCATTCGGTCGTGACCGTGTCTCTCGCGACCGCGTACTTCACCCGCATGAGCCAGCACGCCCGCGACGGCGACCGTGATGCCGTGCGGGCTGATGTGAGCGAGTCGCTGCGGCGCATCCTCATGATCATGGTGCTCGCGACCGTGGGGCTGCTGGTTGTCGCCGGGCCCTTCGCTCGCCTGTTTGGAGGCGAGCCGGAAGTCGTGGCGGGTATGGCGCAGGTGATTGCCGCCTTCGTTGTCGGCCTCATCCCGTTCACGGTGCTCTTTGTCGTCCAGCGCGTGTTCTATTCGCTCGACGACACCCGAACGCCGTTCTTCATGCAGCTCGCCCAGTCGGGGCTGTTTGTCACAGGGGCTTTCTTCGTCGCGACGTTGCCCACAGCGTGGATCGCAGTCGGTCTCGCTCTCGTCACCTCCCTCGCCGGCACCGCGCAAACGGTGATCGGGCTCGTGCTGTTGCGCACCCGCCTCTCAGGACTCGATGGACGACATATCGCCCGCCGATTCGGGCAATACACACTTGCGGCGATCCCAGCGAGTGCTGCGGGCGTGCTCGTCGGCTGGCCACTAGGCGCCTTCGCGATCGACGGCGCCGCTCGGTCGTCCGAAGTTGCGGCAGCCGGCACAATGGTGCTCATCGCAGTCGTGATGACGCTCGTCTATGTCGGCGTGCTGAGACTCATGCGCATCCCCGAACTCGCCGACATCACCGACCCCGTCATGCGTCGGCTTCGGCGTGGTCGCTGAGTGAACTCCAGCCGAACCACCGGCCGCGCGGAATACCACCGACCTACACTGGGTTGAGACTGCAGTCGTCGAACAGGCGATGCGCCCATCGGGCACCGGTACTACCGCGAGGGGAATCATGCGCCACGTCATCATCATCGGATCCGGTCCGGCTGGCTATACAGCAGCCATCTACGCCGGCCGCGCGAACCTCGAGCCCCTCGTCATCGCGAGCTCAGTCGAGTTCGGCGGCGAACTCATGAAGACGACCGACGTCGAGAACTTCCCTGGGTTCCCCGAGGGCATCATGGGCCCTGAGCTCATGACGCGCATGCAGCAGCAGGCCGAGAAGTTCGGCGCAGAGATCGTCTATGACGATGTCGTCGCGCTCGAGCTCGACGGGCCCGTCAAGGCGGTCACGCTCGGCAACGGTGACCGGCACGAAGCACACGCCATCATCTATGCGACCGGCTCGGCCTACCGCAAGCTCGGACTCGCCGACGAAGAGCGGCTGAGCGGTTACGGAGTGTCGTGGTGCGCCACGTGCGATGGCGCCTTCTTCCGTCAGAAGACCGTCGCGGTTGTCGGCGGGGGCGACTCGGCCATGGAGGAGGCGACCTTCCTGACGCGCTTCGCCGACAAGGTCTACGTCATCCATCGCAGCGAGACCCTGCGCGCTTCTGCGGCCATGGTTGACCGTGCGACCAACGATCCGAAGATTGAGTTCATTTTCAATGCACGCGTCGACCGCATCTTCGGCACCGACCTCGTGACCGGTGTGGGCCTCGTTGACACCGTCACCGGTGCAGAGTCGATGCTCGATCTGCAGGGGCTGTTCATTGCGATCGGCGCCGACCCCCGCACGCACCTCGTGCACGGCATGCTCGAACTCACCGAGCAGGGCACGATCGCCGTGGAGGGCCGCTCGTCGCGGACGAGCCTGCCTGGTGTCTTCGCCGCAGGAGACGTTGTCGATCCGACCTACCGTCAGGCCATTACCGCGGCCGGAAGCGGCACCGTTGCTGCTTTGGATGCTCAGCACTACCTCGAGACGATCGCCGACGCCGTGCGTGCCACGGCCGCGACCGCCTGACCGTCACCATCCACTGAAAGGAAACCCATGTCTACGCGCGATGTCACCGATGCCACCTTCGAGAGCGAAGTTCTCCAGAGCGAGAAGACGATCATGGTCGACTTCTGGGCCGAGTGGTGCGGCCCGTGCCGCGCTGTCTCGCCGATCCTGGACGCGATCGCGAGCGAGAACGCCGACAAGATCGAGATCGTCAAGCTCAACGTCGACGACAACCCGGCGACGGCAATGAAGTACCAGATCACGTCGATTCCGGCGATGAAGGTCTTCCGCGGTGGCGAGGTCGTCAAGACCGTGATCGGAGCCAAGCCCAAGCCTGCCCTCGAGGCCGATCTGGCCGAGTTCTTGGCGTAACGCCGCACCCTTCGGGCCACCGGCCCATGGTCACGAGTAGCCCGTCCCCGTTCGCGGGGGCGGGTTTTCTCGTTGCGGCCCCTATTCTGGGAGGCACTGCCGACTTGGCAGTGCGCGTCGGGCTCTAGCGGCGTGTTCAGCGACCAGAAACGACGGGCATGACCATCTCGCGCGAGGGCACCAACCTCGACCCCTGGTACGGCCACTACGCCGATCGCACCTCGGGGCTGAGCGCCTCTGAGGTGCGGGCGCTCTTCGCGGTCGCCTCTCGGCCCGAGGTCGTGTCGCTCGCTGGCGGAATGCCCGCGGTTTCTGCCTTGCCGCACGACACCATCTCCGAGTCGATGCAGCGGGTCATGCGCGACCGCGGTGCTGCGGCCCTGCAATACGGGTCCGGTCAGGGCACGCCCGAGCTCCGGGAGCACATTCTTGAGATCATGGCGCTCGAAGGAATCCGCGCGGGCGTCGATGACGTCGTCGTGACGACCGGTTCTCAGCAAGCCCTCGACTTGGTCGCCAAGCTCTTCCTTGACCCGGGCGACGTCGTGCTCGCCGAGTCGCCGTCATATGTCGGGGCGATGGGCATCTTCCGGTCATATCAGGCCACGGTCGCGCACATCGCGATGGATGCTGACGGCATGATCCCCGCGGCGCTGAGTGAGCGCATCCGGGCCGTGAGGGCCGAGGGACGCAGCATCAAGTTGCTCTACCTGATCCCGAACTTCCACAACCCCGCCGGGGTGACGCTCAGCAGTGAGCGTCGATTGCAGATCATCGACATTGCTCGCGCCGAAGGCATTCTCATCCTCGAAGACAACCCCTATGGGCTGCTCTGGTTTGATCGCCCCGCGCCGGCGGCCATGCGCTCGGTGGAGTCCGACGGGATCATCTACCTCGGGTCGTTCTCGAAAACCCTCGCCCCCGGGTTCCGGGTCGGCTGGGCGCTTGCCCCCCACGCTATTCGAGAAAAGCTCGTTCTTGCGGCGGAGTCCGCGATCCTGAGCCCCTCCTCGCTGAACCAGATGGTGATCAGCGACTACCTCGACCGGGCCGACTGGCGCGGCCAGATCGACGTCTTCCGAGAGCTCTACCGCGCACGACGGGACGCAATGATCGACGCGCTCGAGCACCACTTGCCCGACTTGAGCTGGACAGTGCCGAACGGCGGCTTCTACGTCTGGCTCACGCTCGGCGAGGGGCTCGACTCAAAAGACATGCTGCCTCGCGCCGTCAAGGAGCTCGTGGCCTACACCCCGGGCACCGCGTTCTTTGCCGATGGCTCGGGGCGCGGTCACCTCCGGCTTGCGTTCTGCTACCCGCCACCCGCCGAAGTGCGCGAGGGCGTCCGCCGACTGGCGACGGTTGTGCGCGCCGAGCAGGAACTGCTCGAGACCTTCTCGCCCGCCACGGGCCCGATCGAGGCCGTGCAGTACGACCCGCGCGTCGCGAGCCCGCCACCGAATCTCTCCTAGACGATGGCTGACTCACCTAGCGCGTTAGCGCGCCGCGTCATGGTTCTGGCTGGCGGAATTTCGCACGAGCGTGACATCTCGCTCAAGTCGGGACGACGCGTCGCCGACGGGCTCGCTGCGCACGGGCTGCAGGTCGAGCTGCGCGACCCGGACGCTACCCTGTTGCCGGCCCTCCTCGCCGACCGTCCTGACGTGATCTGGCCGACCCTGCACGGAGCGAGCGGTGAAGACGGCGCGCTGAGGAGCCTGCTGGAATTTCTCGGAATCCCCTACGTGGGTTCGTCAGCGAGCGCGACCCGGTTGGCCTGGGACAAGCCGCGCGCCAAGACGATCGTCGAGCGGGCTGGCGTTCCCACTCCTCACTCCATCACACTCACGCGCGATGCGTTTCGAGAGCTCGGCGCGGAGAGCGTGCTCGCCGTGGTGCACCACGAGCTGCCGCCACCCGTGGCGGTCAAGCCCGCGCAGGGAGGGTCGGCTCAGGGCGTCAGCCTCGTGAGCACGGATGATGAGCTTCGTCGGGCCATGGTGCTCGCGTACACCTACTGCGACGTCGCTCTCATCGAGCAGCGCATCACGGGGGTCGAGGTGGCGATTGGCATCATCGACACTGGCGGTGGGCCCGTAGCCCTGCCCGCGGTCGAGATCGAGCCGCTCTCGGGCGTCTACGGCTTCGAGGCGCGCTACAACGCCGGCGAGACCCGCTTCTACGCTCCCGCCCGTATCGACGACGCCGCAGCGGAGCGCGCCACCGAGGTCGCTCTCGCTGCGCACCGAGCGTTGGGGCTCCGACACATCAGCCGCATAGATCTCATCATCGACGGAACCGGCACGCCGTGGTTTCTCGAGGCAAGCGTCATGCCTGGCCTAACCGAGACATCAACGTTCGCGCTGTCCCTCGAAGCCGCCGGCCACGATGTGGGCTGGGTCTACGCCGAGTTGGCGCAGACCGCTTTTCGGGGCGAGGTCTCCTAGCGAAAGCCGTCGTCGCCGAGCTCGCCGAGAATCCGGTTGAGGTCGGCCACCGTCGCGAAGTCGATGACCAGCGACCCCTTCTTCTGACCCAAGGTGATCGTGACGCGTGTGTCGAGGCGGTCACCGAGGCGCTCCGCGATTTCATTCAGCTGGCCCTGTCGCGACCCGGCGGCTGGCTTCTTGGCCGTCTTGCTGGCTGAGCCTCCGAGGAGCGCGGCCGCGGCCTCAGCCTGACGCACCGACAGTTCTTCGTTAACGATCTTGTCGGCAAGCTTGAGCATCGCCTGAGTATTCGGTGCGGCGAGGATCGCGCGGGCGTGGCCCGCCGTGAGCACTCCGGCGGCCACACGAGCTTGCACAGGTTGCGGAAGCTTCAGCAGACGAAGGGTGTTGGTAATCTGCGGCCGCGAGCGCCCAAGCCGCTCGGCCAACTGCTCCTGGGTGATGCCAAAGTCTTCGAGTAGCTGCTGGTAGGCGCTCGCTTCTTCGAGAGCGTTGAGCTGTGCACGATGGAGGTTCTCGAGAAGAGCATCCCGAAGCATCGCGTCGTCGGCGGTGTTACGCACGATCGCAGGAATCGTCTCGAGGCCAGCAATCGTTGACGCACGCAGTCGGCGCTCACCCATAATGAGCTCGTACTGAGGTTCGCCGGCGGCTGCTCCCACGCGATCGCGCACGACGATCGGCTGCAAGATGCCGTATTCGCGCACCGAGTGGACGAGCTCGGCAAGCTCTTCTTCACGAAACTCGGTTCGAGGCTGTTGCGGGTTGGGCACGATGTCTGACGGTGCAATCGCCGCCAATCGTGCGCCCGGAACGACGGCGAGATCGCGTGCGTTCACCGGTGCCGGGAAGAAGACGTCAACCGGCCTCTCACCCTCACCGGAAGGGATCAGCGCGCCGATTCCGCGCCCCAGGCCTGTGCGTTTCGTCGCCATCAGGCAGCCAACCCACGACGAGCGATCTCGGCTGCGGCCTCGAGGTATGACAACGACCCCGGCGAGCCCTCGTCGTAGCTGATAACACTCTGCCCATAACTGGGCGCCTCACTGATGCGCACCGAACGGGGGATGAGGGTGTCGAGAACCTGATCGGGGAAGTGTTCGCGCACGTCGTCGACGACCTGATTCGCGAGATTGGTGCGGGAGTCGTACATCGTCAACAGGATCGTCGTCACCCGCAATTGCGGGTTCAAGTGACGTTCGATGAGCTGGATGCTGTTGAGCAGTTGGCTGAGGCCCTCCAGTGCGTAGTACTCGCACTGGATCGGAATGAGAACTTCGCGCGCCGCCACGAACGCGTTGATCGTCAACAGGCCCAGAGACGGCGGGCAATCGATAAAGACGTAGTGGAAGGGCTCGCTCGCCGACGCCAGGAAGGAGTCAAGCGCCGTACGCAGTCGCTGCTCCCGCGCGACGAGCGATACCAGTTCGATCTCAGCGCCCGCGAGGTGAATGGTGGCTGGCACGCAGTACAGCTGATCAAACTCCGGGCTCTTCTGCACGACATCGGCGAGAGGCGAGTCACCGACAACGACGTCGTAGACACTCGGCGTCTCGGCGCGGTGCTCGACACCCAGAGCCGTCGATGCGTTGCCCTGTGGATCGAGGTCGATCACGAGCACGCGCGCGCCCGATCGAGCAAGGGCAGCGGCGAGGTTGACGGTGGTCGTCGTCTTGCCCACACCGCCCTTTTGGTTCGAGACCGTCAGCACTCGTGTGCTCGACGGCAACGGCAGCTTCTCGCCCTCGAGCGCAAGACGGCGACGGGTCATCTCCGCGACCTCCCGCGCCAGTGGCGTGGTTTCGTCGTACGGTACCTCGGTCGTCACAGTCCAGCCTCCAGCTTGCAATGTTTCACGTGAAACGGGCCACGTGCATACCCGTGAGCATCGTCGCGCGCCGATGCAACCTCTCTGCCTCAGACGCGATCGCTCAGGATGCCCCGCCTACTGTAGCCCGAAACAGCCGCGTCACTTCCGGCACGATGTCGTCGCCAAGCTCGAGCACCTCGATGTTGACGAGTCGGTATCGGCGGATCGCGGCGGATGCCGCCTCGACCTCGTCATGCACGCGGGCTCCTTTGAGGAGAAGCAGCTCACCGTGCTCGCGCACCAGCGGCGCAACGAGAGGAATGAGCTTGGTGAGCGCACTGACCGCTCGTGCGGTCACCTGGTCAAAGCGATCCCGCTCCTTCGAGCTCGCCCCGAGAACCTCCTCAGCGCGAGTCCTCAGCACCGTGACATTGGTGAGTCCCAAACGCGCCGTCTCCGCGAGCAGCCAGTCGGTACGTCGCTCCATCGGCTCGACGAGCACGAAGTGCGCGTCGGGTCGAGCGATCGCCAGGACGAGGCCCGGAAGCCCGGCGCCGCTCCCGATGTCGGCGACCTGAGCGCCAACGCGAACGAAGGGTGCCACGATCGCGCAATTGATGACATGCCGCGACCATAGCCTTGAGGCCTCAAGTGGACCAATGAGACCGAGGGTCTCGCCGTACTGAGCAAGGTCGGCGGTGAAGCGTCGCGCCAGCTCGAGGTGTTCACCGAAGACGTGTTGCGCCGCGAGCGGCTCAACCTCAGCCGCGCTTGCGTGGCCATCGACTGGCCCGAATGTTTCACGTGAAACAGTCGCCGGCTCCTCAGCCACGACGAATGACAGTGTGGCGCTCGGAGCCCTCCCCCTCAGACTCTGAGGTGAAGCCGCGCTCGGAAACGAGATCGTGCACCAACTTGCGCTCGTAGCTCGACATCGGGGGCAGGGCCGCCGACGCTGCGCCCCCCTCCAGGCGCTCGACGGCGCGGTCGACCAAGCGCTGCAGCTCTTCAGCACGCGCGTCACGCGATCCCGCGATGTCCAGAATCAGCCGTGAAAACTCTCCGGTCTTCGCGTGCACGGCCAATCGAGTGAGTTCTTGAATCGCACTGACGACGTCGGGCTTCGAGAGGAGGCGGAGGTCATCCGCTTCGTCCGCCTCGACCGTGAGGTAAACGCGGCCGGATCGCGTTGCAATCTCGATGTCACCGTCAAGGTCAGCAAGGTCGAGAAGCTCTTCAAGGTAGTCGGCGGCGATGTCGCCCTCATCTGCCGCAACGCTTGATTCAACGAGCGTATCGACGTCGCCCGTGTCAGGGATGGCTGTCGTATTGGTTGAGTCAGGCATGGTCACTGCCGCCCCCCCTTCTTCTTCGCACGGTTCTTGCTCACGGGTTGCGTGCGCTGAGGCTTCTTGGGTTCCTCAACCGCGAGCGTGCCCGGCTCGTCCTCGATGATCTCGGGCAACCCCCGGCGCTGCCGCCTCTTGGCCAAACGAGCCTCGCGGGCCAATGCCGCGTCGCTGCCCGGTGTGGGCATGTTTCGAATCACGATGAACTGCTGGACCATGGTCCAGAGGTTGGAGACGAACCAGTAGAACATCACGCCAAGCGGGAAGGCGACGCCGGAGAACAAGAACACCAGCGGAAGGATGTACAGCAGGATCCGCTGCTGCCGATACATCGGCGAGGCCTTCATCTCAGGGCTCTGGTTCTTCGACATGATCTGCAGCTGGGTGATGAACTGCGATGCCGTCATGAGAACGATAAGGATGATCGCGATGACGATGACCCACACGTTGCCGTCGGCCGACAGCATCGTGGCACCCAGCGGCGCGACGCCGAACAGGGTCGCGCTACCAAACTCCGCAGAAAGTTGCTCGTCGAGCAGGCCCACACCCGACAGGCCATTGAACGAGCTGTTGAGCACCGAGAAGAGTCCGAAGAAGATCGGCATCTGTAACAGGATCGGCAAGCACGACGACAGCGGGTTCGTACCGTGCTTCTTGTACAGCGCCATGGTCTCGCGCGACATCGCTTCACGAGAGAACTGGTCGCGCTTGCCCTTGTACTTGTCTTGAATCTTCTTGAGGTCGGGAGAGATCTCCAGCATCTTTCGCTGGTTCTTGATTTGCCGAACAAAGACCGGAATGAGCGCTGCGCGAACGACGACAACGAGGCCCGCGATCGACAGAACCCACGTGAGCCCGGCCTCGCTCTCGAGCCCCATGAAGGTGAACAGCCAGTGGAAGCCCACAAGAATCGCCTCGACAGCCCACTTGATGGGCCAGAGGATGATGGCGAAGATGTCCATGGTGGCTACGTTATGCCTTTCTCTCGAGCACGATCAGGCCCCACCGTGTCTGACGGTAAGGAGAATTCTCGCGGACCGGCCAGTCATCGATGCCGCCCTCGGCCCACGGATGACATCGCGACAAGCGACGTGCGGCCAGCCAACCACCCTTGGTGACTCCATGCTCTTGCACTGACCCGAGTGCATACGCGGAACAGCTGGGGTAGTAGCGGCACACATCACCATAGAGCGGCGAGATGACCACACGGTAAGCGCGCAGAACGATGATCACCAGGTTGCGAGGAATGAGCGCTATCCAGCGAACAGTGCGCATTGCAGCACTCATCTCGCTTTCACCACCTGTCGCAAGCCTTCATCAATCTCCGAGCGCAGGGTATCCCACTTCACTTCGGGGGAGCCGGGGAGTGCGCGCACCACGATGATGTCGCCTCGAGAAGCCGTCGCCAGATGACCAGCGCAGATGGCCTGCAGCCGGCGTCGCACTCGATTGCGAACCACCGCTCCACCGACTTTTTTTGACACCACGACCCCGAACCGAACAGGCTCATCGCCGGAGCTCTGGAACCGATGAACGACAGCGTGCTCCGTCGTCACGCGAGCACCCCTCCGGACCGCTGTCACAATGTCGGCGCCCCGGGAGACCCGGTGTGCTCGCGGGAGCACGATCGTGCTTAGGCCGAGAGTTCGGTGCGACCCTTACGGCGTCGAGCCGCAAGAATCGAACGACCCGCGCGCGTGCGCATACGAAGCCGGAAGCCGTGGACCTTGGCCCGACGACGGTTGTTCGGCTGGAAGGTGCGCTTGGTCATGGGTATCTCCTTGGCCCGCAGGCCCGCGACGATGAAACGAGAATGTCTAGATGCCGCGACTCGGCGTCAGACAGAAGTCAACCGGTTAACAATAGGTCCCGGCTCCCCGTGGGTCAAACTACCGACACGGCCAGCGCATTATCCACATGATTGAGCGAACACGTTGGTAACGACGCGCCGTGTCGAACTACAGTAGGCGAACGGCCCCGTTCCGGCGGTGCGGCCGATTGCCCACATGTCTATCCACAGGCACACCCGAAGGAGTTCCGCGATGTCTGACGACACCGAATCCCCCCTGGAGTTGTGGGAATCGGTGAAGGCGGTTCTGACAGCCGATGAGCGGATTACTCCCCAGTTGCACGGATTCATCAACCTGGTTGAGCCCCGTGGGGTAATGGCCGGAACCCTTTACCTTGAGGTTCCCAATGAGCTGACGCGCGGGATGCTGGAGCAACGCATCCGTCTGCCCCTCCTCAGTGCACTCACGAGTGCAGCCGGCGAAACCGTGTCAAGCTTCGCGATCGTCGTCAACCCCGAGATCCAGCACGAGGATCTCGGAACCACCGCTGAACCCATCGACGTAAGCCCGTCGTACATCGAGCAAAGTGTGCCTCCCGCACAAAGCGAAGCGTCAGGGCGCCGTGGCGACAGTCGGTTGAACGACAAGTACAGCTTCGACAACTTCGTCATCGGCGGATCGAACCGGTTTGCCCACGCGGCCGCGGTGGCTGTCGCGGAAGCCCCCGCCAAGGCGTACAACCCACTTTTCGTCTACGGCGAGTCCGGCCTCGGCAAGACACACCTGCTGCACGCCATAGGTCACTATGCCGAGAGCCTCTACCCCGGAATACGCGTGCGGTATGTCTCGAGCGAAGAGTTCACGAACGACTTCATCAACTCGATCGCCAACAACCGCGCGAGTCTCTTCCAGTCGCGCTACCGCGAGATCGACATCTTGCTCATCGATGACATCCAGTTCCTGCAGGGAAAGGACTCGACGCAAGAGGCCTTCTTCCATACCTTCAATACGCTGCACGACCACAACAAGCAGGTCGTCATTACCAGCGACCTTCCGCCCAAGCACCTCACCGGGTTCGAAGACCGCATGCGCAGTCGATTCGAGTGGGGGCTCATCACCGACGTGCAAGCACCCGACCTCGAGACCCGCATCGCGATTCTGCGTAAGAAGGCGCAAAACGACAAACTGCAGGTTCGGGATGACGTTCTCGAGTACATCGCCTCGAAGGTGTCGAGCAACATTCGCGAACTTGAGGGCACCCTCATCAGGGTCACCGCCTTCGCCAACCTCAACCGCACCCCGGTTGACATGCAGCTCGTTCAGACGGTGTTGAAAGACCTCATCACACTCGACGAGGACAACGTCATCGCGCCGGTCGACATCATCAATCACACTGCGGCGTACTTCAAGCTCACAGTGGACGACCTTTATGGGTCATCGCGATCTCAAGCTGTGGCAACGGCTCGGCAAATCGCAATGTACCTCTGCCGTGAGCTCACCAATCTCTCGCTGCCCAAGATCGGGCAGCTGTTCGGAAATCGCGATCACACGACGGTCATGTACGCCAACAAGAAAATCAGCGACCTCATGAAGGAGCGCCGGTCGATCTACAACCAAGTCACCGAACTCACGAGCCGCATCAAGCAAAACCACCGCTATAGCTGAGACTGACGTGGCTGCTCAGCCCACACTCAGCTTCACCGCACGTTTCGCACACTGGGGACAGCCTGTGGATAACTCTCCGAATCAGTGGGGATGACTGGGGGAGAAGGGGAACACTCGTGTGGACGAACCGCAGTTCCGATCGAGCACTATCGACGACAAACGCACCCCTCTCCCCGAACCCTCCACAACTTGCACGCGTGTAGTTCAGCCATGACACAGGCCACAATCCACGTTATGCACAGTGTGAACAGGGGTTAATGATGGTGTTCTCTTTTCTTCATCATGAGGGCGAAGGGATAACTTTTTGAGGCCAGAAGCTCAACCACCACCCACGCCATTGCTGTGCCAGTATGGAAGGCCCCGGGCCCACGGGTGAGGTTCGACCGAGAGGGAGCCGCGTGAAGTTCCAGGTCAATCGCGATGTCTTCAGCGAGGCAGTGTCATTCGCTGTCAAGCTTCTTCCCCAGCGCACTACTTTGCCGATCCTCAGCGGCATTCTTGTGCGCGCTGACGGCTCGACGGTGACATTGTCATCGTTCGATTACGAGGTGTCAGCTCAGACGTCGATCACTGCCGATGTGACCGAGAACGGGACGGTATTGGTCTCGGGCCGTTTGCTTGCCGAGATCGCATCGCGACTTCCCAACGCCCCCGTCGAATTCTCAACCGATGACGGCAAGATCGCGGTTCGCTGCGGGTCTGCGCGATTCACCCTGTCGAGCATGCCCGTCGAGGAGTACCCCAGCCTTCCGGTTGTCGACGGCGACGCTGGCGTTCTTCCCGGCGATGCATTCTCCGATGCCGTCGGGCAGGTGTCTGTTGCCGCATCGCGTGACGACGTCACACCGGTCATTACCGGCGTGCAGCTCGAGATTGCCGACAATCGACTCTCTCTTGTGGCGACTGATCGTTATCGCGTCGCGGTCCGCGAAATTGATTGGGAGAGCAGCGCGGTTTCGGAGGGTGTCACGGCTCTTGTACCGGCCCGCACTCTCTCGGAGATCGGCAAGATCTTTGCGCACGCGGGTACGGTCACCGTCACGATCGTCAGTGGCGGCGATCGCGAGTTGATCGCGTTTTCCGCCGATCAAAAGACAGTGACGTCGTTGCTGATCAAGGGCAACTTCCCACCCGTGAAGCGATTGTTCCCCGAGACTGTTGATAACTATGCCGTGATGAACACCGCAGAACTCATCGAAGCGACTCGTCGTGTGCAGCTTGTTCTCGAGCGTGACGCCGCCCTGCGGTACAGCTTCTCCGACGACGGTGTAACTCTCGAAGCGATCGGTTCTGAAAACGCGCAAGCGTCTGAAACCATCGATGCGCATTTGACGGGTGGAGACACGACGGTGTCGTTGAAGCCGCAGTTCTTGATCGACGGACTCTCCGCTGTCCACAGTGAGTTTGTCCGCATCTCATTCACGAAGACCGATAATCCCAACAAGCCAGGGCCTGTGCTCATCACGAGTCAATCGTCGAAGGATCAGCCGGGCTCGGACAACTATCGATACTTGCTGCAGCCGAATCTGCTGCTGCGCTGACGCGCGTGCACGTCACGCATCTCGCGCTCACTAACTTCCGCAATTACGAGCGAGCAGAAGTAGCGCTGAGTCCCGGAGCCGTGCTGTTCGTCGGTCGAAATGGTCAAGGAAAGACCAACTTGGTGGAGGCGATTGCCTACGCCGGCAGCTCGTCGTCACACCGAGTATCCACTGACCAGGCCTTGATTCGATTCGGAGCCGAATCAGGCACTGTACGACTGCGGGTCGAAAATGACGATCGCGCAATTGTGATCGAGCTCGAACTCAATCGGTCAACACCGAATCGTGCACAGGTGAATCGAAACTCGGTGCGGCTACGAGAACTGCCACGGTACTTCGCGAGCGTGATTTTCGCGCCGGAAGACTTGTCGCTTATCCGTGGTGACCCCGGGGTCCGCCGAGCATTTCTCGACACTCTCGTGATTCAACGTACGCCACGTTTTGCGGGAGTCATCGCTGACTATGACCGCGTTGTTCGCCAGCGCAACTCGCTCCTGAAGTCAGCTCGAGCCTCACGACTCTCGGCTGACAATCTCAGCACTCTTGATGTGTGGGACGAGCGTCTCGTGAGTCTGGGTACTGAGCTCATCGTGGCGCGAGCCGATCTCGTCGACGCATTGCGACCGCACGTTGCTTCTGCCTATGCAGCTGTCGCAGGGGAAGATCAACTCACGCGGATGGCGCTCCGGCTGAGCATCCATGGGGATGATGATGACAGCGCCGTTTCTGCTGAGACGGTGCCTGACGAGGGGGAACTTGCCAACGCCTTTCGCTCTCGCCTTGCGCTGGTCCGTCGAGCTGAACTTGAGCGTGCTGTGACGCTCGTGGGGCCGCATCGCGATGATCTCGTTCTCACGTTGAACGAATTACCCGCTCGGGGTTATGCGAGTCATGGGGAGAGTTGGTCGTACGCCCTCGCGCTCAAGTTGGCCTCTGCGGAAGTACTGAGAGCAGAAGCCGTCGCGGGTGATCCCGTTTTGATCCTCGACGACGTTTTCGCCGAGCTCGACGAACGACGTCGCGAACGGCTCGCCGACGCCGTCGCAGGATTCGAGCAAGTGCTCATCACTGCTGCTGTCGGAGCCGACGTGCCTGCTCGGTTGTCAGCAACGCGAATCGGCATTGAAGCCGGAACGATCGATCAGCAGGTGGCTGAGTGATGACGGACGACGGCAACGCCGCAGTACCGCCCGACAATGAAGCGGTGTCGGTGTACCGCCGGCTAAGGGGCGTGTTCGGTGATCCGTCACTGCGCTCACCCGACGCGCGACGCCGTGCGGTGCGCACTCCGGGGGCCTCCACCCCGTTCGGGAACGGTCGCGATCCCTCGGGAATTGGGGATGTTCTCGACGGCATGACACGGACGCTCGGGTGGACTTCTCCTCTTGCCCGCGGCGAACTCTTGACGTCGTGGCCCGAACTCGTTGGAGCGGACGTCGCGGCTCATTGTGAACCCGCCGGAATCGACGACGGTGTGTTGACGGTGCAGTGTGACTCGACTGCCTGGGCGACGCAACTGCGCCTCATGCGGGCCCAGGTTCTCACCACGATTTTGCAGCGGTATCCCGATGCCGAGGTGTCGAGCATTCGCTTTATCGGACCAGGGGCGCCGAGTTGGAAGCGCGGGCCTCGTTCGGTTCCCGGCCGGGGCCCTCGCGACACCTACGGTTGAGTCTCGCGGGGCGCGGCGACAAATAACCCCACCAGCCCCACGAAATCTCCCCAGAGGGGCCGCCTGGCGGCTCTGGAGGCCATTAAGTTGGTAGGATGGACCCGCTGCAGGGAGCCCCACCACGGCCCCGTCTTCGGCCACCACGATCGACCTCGGCGGGAGCCTAACGTTCTATGACGACCTCGTCCTCCACCCCTCGCAACGATCACAGCTACGACGCTGGGGATATCCAAGTACTCGAGGGGCTTGAGGCGGTTCGCAAACGCCCTGGTATGTACATCGGTTCGACCGGCCCGCGTGGCCTGCACCACCTCGTTTATGAGATCGTCGACAACTCCGTCGATGAGGCACTCGCGGGGCACTGCGACACGATTCACGTCACGTTGCTCGCTGACGGCGGCGTCCAAGTCATCGACAACGGTCGAGGGATCCCCGTCGATGAGCACCCTGTCGAGAAAAAGTCCACGGTTGAGGTCGTTCTGACGATTCTGCACGCCGGCGGAAAGTTCGGCGGGGGTGGCTACGCCGTTTCAGGCGGACTGCACGGCGTTGGCAGCTCTGTCGTGAACGCGCTGTCGAAGCGACTCGCAGTTGAGGTTCGCCGCCAGGGCAGCGTGTGGCGACAGAGCTATCAGAATGGCGTTCCGGATGCTCCCCTCGCGCAAGCAGAAAAGACCGACTCGACCGGCACGACGATTGCTTTCTGGCCGAATGACGACATCTTCGAAACCGTCGAGTTCGACTTCGACACCCTGCGAACTCGCTTTCAGCAGATGGCGTTCTTGAACAAAGGCCTGCGCATCACGATCGCCGACGAGCGCGTCGGCGATGATGCACCGAGTGACCACACGCCGCGTCGCGAGGAGTTCCTCTACGAGAAGGGGCTCGTCGACTACGTCGAGTTCTTGAACTCGGCGAAGAAGATCGAGGTCGTCCACCCCGAGATCATCTCGTTCGAGTCGGAAGACACCGAGCGTCGCATTGCCCTTGAAGTGGCGATGCAGTGGACGAATGCCTACTCGGAGTCGGTGCACACCTACGCAAACACGATCAACACGCACGAAGGGGGCACGCACGAAGAAGGCTTCCGTGCTGCGCTGACCACACTCGTCAACAAGTACGCCCGTGAGAAAGGCATCCTGAAAGAGAAAGACGAGAACCTGTCGGGCGATGACGTCCGCGAAGGGTTGACTGCCGTCATCTCGATCAAGCTCGGCGAGCCGCAGTTTGAGGGTCAGACCAAGACGAAGCTCGGTAACACCGAAGCGAAGTCGTTTGTGCAAAAGATCGCGGGTGAGCACCTCGCCGACTGGTTCGAGCGCAACCCGGCACAGGCGAAAGACGTGATCCGCAAAGCTCTGCAGGCGTCGGCCGCGCGCATCGCCGCGCGGAAGGCGCGCGAGCAGACTCGTCGCAAGGGCCTTCTTGAGTCGGGCGGCATGCCGGGAAAGCTCAAGGACTGCCAGTCGAAAGACCCGTCGCTCAGCGAGATCTTCATCGTGGAAGGCGACTCGGCCGGTGGCTCGGCCGTTCAGGGGCGTAACCCCGAGACTCAGGCGATCTTGCCGTTGCGCGGCAAGATCCTCAACGTCGAAAAGGCCCGTCTCGACCGCGCGCTCGGCAATGCGGAAGTGCAAGCAATGATCACCGCGTTCGGCGCCGGCATTGGTGAAGACTTCGACCCCGACAAGGTGCGGTACCACAAGATCGTGCTCATGGCCGATGCTGACGTCGACGGTCAGCACATCACGACCCTGCTGCTCACTCTGCTCTTCCGCTACATGCGCCCCCTCATCGATCTGGGTTACGTCTACCTTGCGCAACCGCCGCTTTACCGATTGAAGTGGACCAACGCCGACCACGAGTACGTCTACAGCGACCGCGAACGCGACGCGCTCATGGAGGCCGGAATCGCCGCTGGCAAGCGCATCCCGAAAGACAACGGCGTTCAGCGCTACAAGGGTCTCGGCGAGATGAATCACCAAGAGCTGTGGGACACCACGATGAACCCGCAGTCGCGCACCCTTCTTCAGGTGACCCTCGACGACGCGGCCATGGCCGACAGCGTGTTCTCGACGCTCATGGGTGAAGACGTCGAGTCGCGCCGAACCTTCATTCAGCAGAACGCGAAAGACGTGCGCTTCTTGGACATTTAGCTTTTTGGACATGTAGGCGGCGGCCATTGAGTCGCCGATCTCTCTCGATCACACCACCACTGAAGGACACTTTCCATGGCAGACGACACCAGCGACACCGAGCCGGTCGACTATGGTCCGGGCGGTCGCGTCGACCAGGTCGATCTGCAGCTCGAGATGCAGCGGTCGTACCTTGACTACGCGATGAGCGTCATCGTCGGGCGCGCCTTGCCCGACGTGCGTGATGGCCTCAAGCCGGTGCACCGTCGTGTCATTTACGCCATGTTCGATGGCGGCTACCGACCCGACAAGGCCTACTCGAAGTGCTCGCGCGTCGTCGGCGACGTCATGGGCCAGTTCCACCCGCACGGCGACTCGGCCATTTATGACGCCCTTGTTCGGCTCGTGCAGCCGTGGTCGATGCGGTATCCTCTGGCGTCTGGTCAAGGTAACTTCGGGTCTCCCGGCAACGACGGCGCAGCCGCGCCGAGGTACACCGAGACCAAGATGGCCCCGCTCGCCATGGAGATGGTGCGCGACATCGAGGAAGACACCGTCGACTTCCAGGACAACTACGACGGCAGAACGCGCGAGCCGAGCATCCTGCCCGCACGTTTTCCGAACTTGCTCGTTAATGGGTCGGTCGGAATCGCCGTCGGTATGGCCACCAACATTCCGCCGCACAACTTGCGCGAGGTCGCATCGGCAGCGCTGTGGCACCTCGAGAACCCCGAGGCTGATCGCGAAAGCCTGCTCGAGGCGATCATGCAGCGCGTCAAGGGGCCCGACTTTCCGACCGGGGCACAGATTCTCGGCGTCAAGGGTATCCACGACGCCTATCGCACCGGCCGTGGCTCGATCACTATGCGGGCCGTCGTCACGGTCGAAGAGATTCAGGGCCGTACGTGCCTGGTCATCACCGAACTGCCATACCAGGTCAACCCCGACAACCTCGCGATCAAGATCGCTGACCTCGTCAAAGAAGGAAAGCTCGCCGGCATCGCCGATATTCGCGATGAGTCGTCCGGTCGCACGGGTCAGCGCCTGGTCGTCGTGCTCAAGCGTGACGCGGTGGCGAAGGTGGTGCTGAACAACCTCTACAAGCACACCCAGCTGCAAGACAACTTCGGCGCCAACATGCTCGCGATCGTCGACGGCGTGCCGCGCACTCTGCCGATCGACGGATTCATCACCTACTGGGTGTCGCACCAGATCGAGGTCATCGTCCGCCGCACGGCGTTCCGCCTCGCCAAGGCAGAGGCCGATGCGCACATCCTGCGTGGTTACCTCAAGGCACTGGATGCTCTCGACGAGGTCATCGCCCTGATTCGCCGCTCGCAGACCACGGAAGAAGCTCGCGACGGACTGATGCAGCTCCTCGGCGTCGACGAGCTGCAGGCGACGGCGATCCTCAACCTTCAGTTGCGTCGACTCGCAGCGCTTGAGCGGCAGAAGATTCAGGATCAAGCGGACGAGCTCGAGCGTCTCATCGCCGACTACCAGGCGATTCTCGCCAGCCCCGAGCGGCAGCGGACGATCGTGAGCGACGAACTGACCGAGATCGTCGACCGTTACGGCGACGATCGACGCACCGAGATCATGTTCGGCTACGACGGCGACATGAGCGTCGAAGACCTGATTCCTGAAGAAGAAATGGTCGTCACCGTCACGCGCGGTGGCTACATCAAGCGCACGCGCAGCGACAACTATCGATCGCAGCACCGCGGGGGCAAGGGCGTCAAGGGCGCTCTATTGCGAGCAGACGACGTCGTCGAGCACTTCTTCGTCACGACCACGCACCACTGGCTGCTGTTCTTCACGACCACTGGCCGGGTCTACCGATTGAAGACCTACGAGATTCACGAAGCCGGCCGCGATGCGAAGGGCCAGCACGTCGCCAACTTGCTCGCGCTGCAGCCCGGTGAAGAAATCGCGCAGATTCTCGATATTCGCGACTACTCGGTCGCTCAACATCTCGTGCTCGCGACCCGGCGCGGACTCGTCAAGAAGACGGCGCTCACCGAGTACGACACCAACCGCACGGGCGGCATCATCGCGATCAATTTGCGCGACGAAGACAGCCTCGTTTCGGCGATGCTGGCCGACGACTCCGACGACATTTTGCTCGTCTCGCGCCTCGGCATGTCTCTGAGGTTTACGGCCGACGACTCTGCGCTGCGCCCGATGGGTCGTTCAACCTCCGGCGTGACGGGCATGAAGTTCCGGTCGGGTGACGAACTCTTGTCGGCCTCCGTCGTCGGTGACCGCGGCTATGTGTTCGTCGTGACCGAAGGCGGATACGCCAAGCGCACCGAGGTCGACCAGTACCGCATCCAACAGCGTGGCGGTCTCGGAATCAAGGTAGCGAAGCTCAGCGACGACCGCGGCGCACTCGCCGGCGGTCTCATTGTGGCCGATGACGACGAAGTGCTCGTGGTCATGCAAAACGGCAAGGTGGTACGCTCCTCGGTGGCCGAGGTGCCCGCAAAGGGTCGCGACACCATGGGGGTCGTGTTCGCCCGGCCCGATGACGACGACCGCATCATCGCGATTGCTCGAAACAGCGAGCGCAACCTGGTTGACCCGGACGCCGAGTCGACACCCGAAACGCAGAATGACGAAACCGCCGAGACCGCAGCTGCGGTCGAGGTCGGAAAGGACGAGAACGAGTGAGTACTGTTGCCGAAAAGCTGCAACGTAAGTCGCAGCGCCAGGCCCCGACGAAGCAGGTTCGCCTCAAGCTCGTCTACATCGACTTCTGGTCAGCCGTGAAGCTGTCGTTCCTTGTCGCCATTTGCGGCGCGGTGCTGCTGCTCGTCGCAACCCTGTTCGTCTGGATCGTTCTGAACTCCCTCGGAGTGATCCAGCAGGTGGACTCCGTCTTTGCCGACATCATCGGTGACGACGCGACGAGCCTGGCGAGCATTTTCTCGCTCGGCCAGGTCATGTTCTTCGCGAGCATCGTCGCGGTTCTCAACATCGTCGGTGGCACGGCAATCGGAGCCATTAGCGCGCTGCTCTACAACTTGAGCGTGCGCCTGACGGGTGGTCTGCTGGTCGGCTTCACCAACAACTAGCGTTCAGCCTCTCGTCGATTTAGGAGAGGCTCGCCGGGTGCGGTACAGTCGTACCCGGTCTCACGGGGATATAGCTCAGGCGGTTAGAGCGCTTCGCTGATAACGAAGAGGTCCCAGGTTCAAGTCCTGGTATCCCCACGCGATGTTCTTCTATCGCGCCGCCGCTTCTGCGGCGCGATGTCGCTTCCGCGTCACGAGCGCGGTCGCGACGCTCCGCGATGCGGGGTAGGGCAGTTCACTTCTGCCGCTTGATGTCGCTCAGTACAATTCAACACAACGGGGCCTTAGCTCAATTGGTAGAGCGCCTGCTTTGCAAGCAGGAGGTCAGGAGTTCGATTCTCCTAGGCTCCACTCCTTGCCCACCGCGCTGTTCTTCGCGCTCACGCTCGGCGCGCGACCGCATAACCTGCGGTCGCGGAGTTCGATTCTCCTAGGCTCCACTCCGCCTATGATCGCGCCGCCGCTCCTGCGGCGCGATGCCGCCTCCGCGTCACGAGCGCGGTCGCGACGCTTCGCGTCTCGGCGAGGGTCATTCGAACGTGCTCCTGCCGCGCGATGCCGCTTCCGCGACGCCCGCGTGCTTGACCCCTAGGCCGGCGGGGCCTCGACCGGCTCGTTCTCTTCGACCCAGAGGTCGTCGTCGGCGCGCAGGGTCTGCCATGCGGCATAGGCGATCGCTGCGGTTGCGACCACGCCGAGGCCGATGAGAATGTAGCGCCCGGGCCCGGGGCTCGGCTTGACCTCGATCAGGCCGACCTTCTGACCAGCACGGGTCGCGAGCTCGCGACCGGTCGAAGAAACCGACTTGAGAGCATCCCGAATTCGCTTGTCGCGCGCCACATCGAGAACGGCGATGGCCGACCCGATCGCTCCCGTGACGGCGGGAATCACGTCGTCAACGAACCGGTCGCGCGTCGCGCTTGCCGCGTGCCGCACCGAGTCGACGCCGGCTTCAACCGTCGGCACGATCTTCTTCTCGTAGGTGCGACGAACCTGCGGGGCCACATCGTCGCGGGCGACGTGTGCGGCCTGTCGGCTGGCATCACGCAGGATGCTCGCAGCACGCTCGAGAACCTCGCGCTGCTCGTCCCACACCGACTCGGCCTCTCGGCGAAGCTTCTTGAGTTCGCGCTGGCGCTTACGTGACAGTTGCATGATGCCCTCCCTGGTCGACAGTCGGCGACACGTCCATCCTGGCACTGATGACCGGGCCACCCAACAGCCGCATACCGAATGCTCAGGAATGGCCCCCCAGCATCGCGTGTCAGAATGAACCCCATGACAATCCACACCGCCGTCGCCACGATCCGTACCAACCACGGCGACATCGTCGTCAACCTCTTCGGTAACCACGCGCCGAAGACCGTCGCCAACTTCATCGGTCTGGCGACAGGCACGAAGGAGTGGAAGAACCCGACGACGGGAGAAATGACCACCACTCCGCTCTACGACGGAGTGATTTTTCACCGGATTATCCGCGACTTCATGCTCCAGGGTGGCGATCCGCTCGGTCAGGGAATCGGCGGACCGGGGTACGAGTTCGACGACGAAATTCACCCCGAGCTGCAGTTCACCGAGCCCTACCTGCTCGCCATGGCCAACGCGGGCAAGCGCATGGGCAAGGGCACCAACGGCTCGCAGTTCTTCATCACGACCAAGCCCACGACGTGGCTGAACGGAAACCACACGATCTTCGGCGTTGTGGCCGACGACGCCTCGAAGAAGGTTGTCGACGCGATCGAGGGTGTCCCGACCAATGCGAACGACAAGCCGCTCAGTGATGTCGTCATCACCACCATTGAGGTCGTCGAGGTCGCGTGACACACCCGGCGGGTGGCGAGGCACGCGCCGAATCTGACAACGACGTCTGCTATCGGCATCGTGACCGACGCAGTTTCGTTCTCTGTCAGCGGTGCGGGCGCACGGTGTGCCCTGAGTGCCAGACGCCAGCGCCGGTGGGCGTGCACTGCCCGGAGTGTGTCGCGAGCGCGCGCGCCGCGGTGCCGAAGCGCCCGTCAGGACTGACGCGCGCATTCCGTCGAGGAAGCAGCGTTCCCGTCGTGAGCTACAGCATCCTGGCACTCACGATCGCGGTATTCGTTCTGCAGCTGATTACGCAAGGAGCCGTCACTAACGCGTTGGCCTACTACCCCTGGCTTACAGCGCAAGAGCCGTGGCGCATGCTCACGGTGTCTCTCGTGCACAGCGATCGGTCGTTCTTCCACATTCTGTTCAACATGTACTCGTTGTTCGTGCTGGGCCCGCTCCTCGAGTCGCTCGTCGGGCGGTGGCGGTTCGCGGCGATCTACGTGCTCTCAACGCTCGGCGGATCTGTCGCCGTTCTCTGGTTGTCACCAGAAACCGCGGTGGTCGGAGCGTCAGGCGCGATCTTCGGTTTGCTCGGTGCCTTCTTCGTCATTCAACGACGATTCGGCGGAGCCAGCGTGCAACTCGTGGTCATCATTGCCATCAACCTGGCTCTCGGCTTTCTCGTACCAGGGGTGTCATGGCAAGCCCACATCGGCGGAATGATCGTCGGCGGGGTGTGCGCGGCGATCATGCTTCGCACTCGACGTGCCGATCAACAACGGCAACAAGCCTGGCTGCTGGCATTGGTTGCCGGCTTGCTTGTTGCGGCAACGATCGCGCGCTACACGCTGGTCTAGACGAGGACCCCGACGAAGTTATCCACAGGTGATTCCACAGTGGGGATAATCACACCGATGTAGTTTTGAGAAAACCCCGGTCAGCGCCACCGCGTGGTCATCAGGAAGCCGATGAACATGATTCCAAAGCCGACCATGATGTTCCACGGGCCGAGACTCGGCACCGGCCATGAGGCTTGGCTCACGTAGTACACGAGAATCCAGATGAGCCCGACGAGCATGAAACCGAACATCACTGGCTTGAACCAAACGGGGTTCGGGGCATCGTTGCCGCGAGGGCTGTCGGGGTTGTCAGCGTTGCGCGAGGGTGACCGGGCCATGCGCTGAAGTCTAGCCGGACCAACCGCCAAGCGCCTGCCCGTACAATGACCGAGTGATCGAGAACGCTGGGCAACCCGACGAGCCCACGCCGCCAACGCCGCCAACGCCGCCAACGACACGGCGCGAGGCCCGCGAGCAGGGACTCGTCACGACTCGACAGCGCGCAACGGTCGTGGGGGTCATGGGCGAGCTGCTCATCACGGCGGGTGTCATCGTCATGCTTTTTCTGGGCTGGTACATCTGGCTCGACGACATCGTGTCCGGCTCCGAGCAACAGATCGCCGCCGTCGAAGTTCAGCAACAATGGCAGAGCGAGTGGGAGCGCGGGGAGACCGTCACCGAGCGCCCGGTGGTCGACCCGGGCGAACCGGTCGTCGCCGAACCCGCTGAGCCGGGTGAAGTCTTCGCGACTCTGATCGTGCCGCGATTTGGTGACGACTACGTTCGCAAAATCGCGGGCGGGATCGATCTGGCCACGGTGCTCAACAATCGACAGATTGGGATCGGCCACTATCCCGACACCCAAATGCCGGGCGAGGTGGGCAACTTCGCGATCGCGGCGCACCGCACGACCTACGGAGCCCCGTTCGCCGACATCGGCGAATTGCGTGTGGGCGACCTGCTGTACGTCGAGACCGCCGA
This sequence comes from uncultured Microbacteriaceae bacterium, assembly GCA_964462815.1. Taxonomy (GTDB): domain Bacteria; phylum Actinomycetota; class Actinomycetes; order Actinomycetales; family Microbacteriaceae; genus Microcella. The sequence goes on along the minus strand of CAYWZI010000005.1, from coordinate 10,113 downwards.
CGGTTGGTACGAGTACGCGTTTCGTGGCCTCGAGTATGTCTGGCCTACCTACGTCTCTGTTCTCGAACCGGTACCTCGTGAGCCTGAGGTTGCCGCGACCGATCGTTTCCTCACCCTGACGAGCTGCAACCCGCGATTCTCCTCCGCCGAGCGCATCATCGCCTATGCCGTGATGGAGAACTGGTACCCGCGCGCGGGTGGTCCTCCCGCCGAGTTGAGCGGCGTCATCGAAGCCGCTGGCTCGTGAGATAGGCGAGGCGACATGTACGCGGCGCTGTGGCGAATACTTCCGGGCCCTGTCTGGGTTCGCATTCTCATTCTCGTCGTTGCAGCGGCAGCCCTTCTGGCCGTGCTCGTCGAGTGGGTCTTTCCGTGGGCGTCGAGCACGCTCTTGCCTCAAGACTCGATCGTCGAGGACTAAACCAATGCGCGTGCTCGTGATCGACAACTACGACAGCTTCGTCTACACCCTCGACGGTTACCTTCAACAGCTGGGCGCTGACACCACTGTGGTGCGCAACGATGTCGTCGATGTCGGAGAGGCTCCGCAGCTCATTGCCGAGTACGACGCCGTGCTCGTTTCTCCCGGCCCGGGTAATCCGGCGTCAGCAGGCATCTCTGTGGCTGTCGTTCATGCGGCGCTCGCGAGCGGAATGCCGTTGCTCGGGGTCTGTCTTGGCCACCAGGCGATCGCCGAGGCGCTCGGCGCGACGGTGACGCATGCCGACGAACTCATGCACGGCAAGACGTCGTTGATCGAACACGACGCGAGCCCCTTCTTCGAGGGAGTTCCGCAGCCATTCCGGGCAACGAGATACCACAGTCTCGCCATTGTCGACGGAACGGTGCCTAACGATCTCATTGTGACCGCGCGCACCGAGGGTGGCGTAATCATGGGTGTTCGGCACCGTGAGGCGAACATCCACGGTGTTCAGTTCCATCCCGAATCGGTGCTCACCGAAGGCGGCTACCGGATGCTCGGCAACTGGCTCGCCGATGCGGGCTTACCGAGCGCGCGCGAGGCAGCTGTCGGGCTGAGCCCACTCGTGACACTCACGTCACACGCCTGAGGCGCAGCTCGTCGCCAGCCTTATGCAGGAGGGATGCCACTGCAGTACCGCAGTGTGACGGCAGAACCCTGTGGCTGATCGCCCGGCGGCAACGACTGAGCGGTAACTGTTTGACCGGTGCATCCGTCGTCCCCTTGTACCGAGACGCGCAATCCGAGAGCAGTCAACTGAGAGGACGCTTCACCGACCAGCAGATTCCGAACGTCGGGCACTCGGACTAGTCCGGTCGAGACGACGATGTTGACAGTCTCACCCGCACGTACCTCTGTTCCGGCTTCCGGGTCAGAACGGATCACGACATCTTTCGCCACCGACGAGGAGTTCTCGGCGGTCACGGTGCCGAGTACGAGCCCGCGCGACTCGATCGCCGCGGTCGCTTCGGCAAGGGTCAAGAGCGTGATGCTCGGAACCTCGATGCGTTCAGGGCCTGCGGAAACCACGACTTCGATCACCTGACCGGGTGACACCGTGATGCCAGCACTCGGGTCGGTGCTGATGATCTGGCCCTCAGGAATATCGGGGTCGGTCACTGTCGTCGGCTGTGGCTGCAGCTCAGCATCGAGAAGAATCTGGCCGCCGTCTTCATACTGCAAGCCGACAACGTTGGGTACCGGAACCGCAACCGAATCGACAAGCGACGTTCGCTCAAGAGAGAACGCCCAGAAAAGCACTGCGACAACGATCGCGACCATGACGAGAATTCCCGCCCAGATCCACGCAACCGGAGGGCGAGCCTGGGTACGCGTGCGACGCTCGTCGTCGTCGTCAATGCTCAACTGCCGCATGGCGGCTTCCGTGTTGGCGGTTGCGGCGGGGTCGATTCCGAAGAGAGTTGCCGTGAATTCCGAACCAGGTTTCGTTCGCAGTGGCACGGCCATGCCGGACGCGGCGGCCGCAACGTCAGCACGGAAATCGCTCGCCGACTGGAATCGCGCGAAGCGGTCTTTGGCCAGTGCGTGGAGCACGACGGCGTCCATCGCGGCAGGCACCTGCGGGGCGATGGAGCTCGGTGCGGCGGGCAGCTCGCTGACATGCTGATAGGCCACAGCGACGGCCGACTCGGCTTCGAAGAGCGGGCGACCGGTGAGCATTTCGAAGAGCACCACGCCGGTGGCGTAGAGGTCGGTGCGAGCATCCACCATCTCGCCACGTGCCTGTTCGGGAGAGAAGTACTGGGCGGTGCCCAGAATCGAACTAGTCTGCGCGACCGTCGCGGCAGAATCAGAAATCGCGCGCGCGATGCCGAAGTCCATCACCTTGACCTGGCCAGTCGAGGTAATCATCACATTGCCTGGCTTGATGTCGCGGTGGACGACTCCTGCACGGTGCGAGTATTCAAGCGCCGTGAGAATGCCTTCCGCGATGCGTGCTGCTTCGGCGACGGGCAGCGGACCATCGTTGATCACGTCTCGAAGCAGACGGCCCTCGACGTGTTCCATGACAATGAAGGGAACGACGGATTCGTTGCCGGAAGGATCGCGAACGACTTCTTCTCCGGCGTCAAACACTCGAACGATAGTGGGATGCGCCATGCGTGCAGCGGCTTGCGCTTCATGGCGGAACCGCGTGCGGAATACAGGATCGTTGGCGAGGCCCGACTTCAAGAGCTTGATCGCGACGCGTCGACCGAGCTTGGCGTCGGTCGCGAGGTAAACATCACTCATTCCGCCGCGCCCGATGAGTTGCCCGAGCTCGTAGCGCCCGGCGATCACGCGTGCGCTCTGTGCGACCTCGTCCATCGCCCCCTCGGCTCTCTCCATCAGGCTGCTGTGTTCTCTGCCAGTGTAGGCCGTCGAGCGCCCGTCACCTGGGCAGAGCTAGGGCTCGATGGTGATCGCGAGCTCATTCGAGCGCTGCGACTGTAGCGTCCCACAGAGGGCGACGTAGGTCACCCGCAACTGTCCACTTGCGGCGAGTGTCACCGTCATGTTCGTCGCCGACGAGTCCAGAGGATTCGACTGGCTCGGCGTGCCGCCCACGATCGTGAAGTTGTAGCCCGACAACGAGAAGCCCGCCGGGCACTCGCTGTACGTCGGCCAGTTCAACACCACATCGCTACCGCCCGGGTAGGGACCAGCCCCCGGATCAATAGCGAGGTTGGCCGGTTGCGGTGGGGTCGGGATCTCCGCGTAGAAGAAGACCGTGATAACGGCATTGGCCTGAACAAGTCCGCTGCGGGGATTGATCTGGTACGAGAGCCCCTCTTGCGCGGGGGTGGGGGCAATGTTCCCTTCGACAGGATCAAGACGCAGCCCGAGCTCGGCGATCTTGGCATCAATGGCCGCACGCGTTCGACCCAACCACTCTTCTTCGACGATCTGAACCGTGTCGATGGTTGGTTCGGGTGTCGGAGTCTCGGATGGCGTCGGCTCGACGGTCGGCGTGTCGGTCGGTTCGGGTTCGGGCGGACTTGGCTGAGCGAAGACAGCGATGAGCGCACTCACGAGCAACACCACAAGAATGCCGATGAGGGCGACGAGCGGCCAGGTCCAGGGGCTGCGACGCGTCTCGGTCGGAGCGGTCGTCGCGTCGGGCATGCTTGGCAGAACGCGCGTCGTCTCGTCGCTCGCCGATGGAACCATGACGCGCGTCGCAGCCGTTGCCGCATCACCCGAGGCCACAGCGGGCACAATCGCAGCCGCAGCCCCGACGTCTCCCCGCCGTAGCGCTTCGGCAGCACGCGCAAACAACTGGGCAGACGCCGGACGCGCCGCGGGCTTTTTGGCGATCGCCGCAAAGACGAGGTTGCGCACGGGTTCAGCCACCGTGATCGGGAGTTCGGGCGGAGACTCGTTGATCTGTGCCATTGCGATCGCGACCTGAGATTCACCCGTAAAGGGGCGCCGCCCGGCGAGAGCTTCGTAGGCAACAATGCCCAGTGAGTACACGTCGGTCGACGGCGATGCGGGATGCCCGCTCGCCTGTTCTGGAGACAGATACTGCACCGTACCCATGACCTGGCCGGTCGCGGTGAGCGGCACTTGATCGGCAATGCGCGCGATGCCGAAGTCGGTGATCTTGACGCGCCGGTCGGGGGTGATCAGCAGGTTGCCCGGCTTGATGTCGCGGTGCACGAGCCCCGCCTGGTGGGCGGCATGGAGCGCGTAGGCGGTCTGCGCCACGATGTCGAGAACTTGATCGGCCGGGAGAACACGCTCCCGCTCGAGAATCGTCGATAGGGCTTCGCCGGGAACGAGCTCCATGACCAAGAAGGCGCTGCCCTCTTCTTCGCCGTAGTCGTAGACGTTGGCAATGCCTTCGTGGTTGACGAGGGCAGCGTGCCGGGCTTCGGCACGGAATCGCTCAAGAAAGCCGGGGTCTCCGAGGTATTCCTCTTTGAGGATCTTGATCGCCACGGTGCGGCCGATCACGAGGTCGGTTGCTTGCCAGACCTCTCCCATGCCACCGATCGCAACGCGCGAGAGCAATTGGTAGCGTCCGCCGAAGGTCACACCGCTTGTGGGTCTCATCTGCTCAGCACCGCCTCAAGCACTCTCTTCGCGATCGGCGCCGCGATCTGGTTTCCTGACCCGTCTTGCCCGCGTCCACCGCCGTCTTCGACGACGACAGCAATGGCCACTTGTGGATTCTCGGCCGGCGCGAATCCGGTGAACCACAGGGTGTACGGTCGGTCGCCGCCGTTCTCGGCGGTGCCCGTCTTTCCTGCCACGCTGACGCCTTCTATTCTGGCATTAGAGGCGACGCCATTCGAGACTCCGTCGACCATCATTCGCGACAGAGTCTCTGCCGTCGTACGAGCAATCGGCTGACTCACGAGCACCGGCTCGGACTGCTGCACGATTGACAGATCGGGCGCGATGATGCGGTCGAGCAGGGTGGGTTGCATCAGGTTTCCCCCATTGGCGATGGCGGCGCTGATGAGCGCCATCTGAAGCGGCGTGACGCGAGTGTCGTATTGGCCGAACGACGAGAGCATGAGCTGCGCGTCATCCATATCTTGCGGGTACGTGGACGGCGTGGCCGCCATGGGCACCTCAAAGCCGGTACCAAAGCCGAACGCAGTCGCGTACTGGTCGATGGTCTCTTGCCCGAGGGCGAGACCGAGCTCGGCGAAGGGAATGTTGCAACTCAAGCGCAGAGCCGTCTCGATCGAGACCGTCGGGGTGCCACCACACGTGCTTCCGCCCGAGTTCGTGATGACTCGTGTGCTGAGCGGGAGCTGAAGCTGCGCCGGGTTCGGAAAGACGTCGGTTGAGGCGAACGCCCCCGAATCGATCGCTGCCGCCGCGACCAGAATCTTGAAGGTAGAACCGGGAAAGTACAAGTCTCCGGCAATCGTGCGGTTGACCAGGGGATCGTTCGGGTCGGCCAGCAACTGGTCGTATGCCTCAAGCACGCTCGTCGTGCTGTGCGATGACAGCCGGTTGGGGTCGAAGCTCGGCGTGGAGACCATGGCCAGAATACGACCGGTCGCCGGCTCGATCGCGATGACGGCACCCTTCAGATCGCCCATCGCATCGGCGGCAGCCTGTTGCACGACGGGGTCGATCGTCAACTGCACGGCCGCGCCCTGTGGGCGCTGGCCTGTCACGAGTGCGCTGAGCTGGTCGAGAAACTGCTCATTGGCCGTGCCAGTGAGGAAGTCGTTGAAGGCACCCTCGATGCCTGTGTTGCCTTGGTTGAGTGTGAAGTACCCCGTTACCGGTGCATAGAGCTCGGGTTCGGGGTACACCCGCAGAAACTCAAAGACGGAGTCGACCGCGACAGACTCGGCGATGGGCTGGCCGGCCAGCAAGATCGGTCCGCGCTCGGCCGAGTAGCTCGCATAGAGAGTGCGCACATTACGGGGGTCAGCCCTCAACTCGTCGACCGCGAACACCTGGATCACACTCGTCGACACGAACAACGCGAGAAACATCGCGAGTGTCGCGATGCTGATGCGCCTCAGTTCCTTGTTCATGAGTTGTCGACCACCAGTCGTGGCTGGTGCCTCACGGTATCGCTCAACCGCAGCAAGAGCGCGGCGATGATCCAGTTAGCAACGAGCGCCGAGCCGCCCGCGGCAAGAAACGGCGTGGTGAGGCCCGTGAGCGGAATCACACGCGTCACACCGCCGATGACGATAAAGACTTGAAGCCCGACGACGAAGGCGAGACCGACCGCGAGCAGTCGGCCAAAGTCATCGGTGCCGTTGAAACCGATTCGGAACCCGCGTGCGACGAACAGCAGGTAGAGGCCGAGAATCGCGAAGAGTCCGACGAGACCGAGTTCTTCGCCGAGGCTGGCGATGATGAAATCGCTCTCAGCGAGCGGAACGACGTCGGGCCGTCCTTGGCCGAGCCCGGTGCCAATGAGGCCACCATTGGCGAGCCCGAACAGCCCTTGCACGAGCTGATAGCTGCCGCCGATGGCGTCGTAGTTTTCTTGATCGAAAGCACCAAGCCAGGCGGCGAATCGACCGTTGACGTAACTGAGTGACTGGGCTGCTAGTAGGGCGCCACCGAAAAACAGCGCGAGCCCCATCAGCACCCAGCTCAGCCGACCTGTCGCCACGTAGATCATGACGAGAAAGAGACCGAAGTAGAGCAGCGAGGTACCGAGGTCGCGTTGGAAGACCAAGACCGCCATCGCCGCGAGCCACACCACGAGAATCGGCCCGAGATCACGCCCACGAGGCAGGCGCATTCCGAGAAACGTGCGCCCCACCATTGACAGCGACTCGCGCGCCGTCATGAGGTAGCCCGCAAAGAAGACCGCGAGCGCGATCTTGCCGATCTCGCCCGGCTGAAACGAGAACGGTCCGACTTGAATCCACAGTCGCGCGCCGTTGATGGTTTGCCCGATACCCGGAAGCATCGGCAACAGCAGCAGAGCGATGCCAGCCACCATTGCCACATAGCGGTAGCGGGCGAGCATGCGGTGATTGCGCACGATGACGAGAACAGCGAGAGCGATCGCCATGGCGATCGCCGTCCACACCATTTGACGCACGCCGGCCATCTCCCACCCGACGTAGCCTTCGGCAAGGTCGAGCCGATAAATCATGGCGACGCCGAGACCGTTGAGGGTCACGATGATCGGCAAGATGAACGGGTCGGCGTCGGGAGCGGTGACACGCAGGGCGACGTGCATGCCGAGAGCGAGCATCCCGAGGCCGGCGCCGTAGCCGATGATGGTGAGGTCGAGCGCACCGAGCGCGCCGAGTTGCACGAGCACGACGGCCGCGCCGGTGATTCCGATGGCGAACACGAGCAAGAGCAATTCGAGGTTGCGCAGTTTTGCAGGCGTGCGCAACCGAATGGTGATCGCTTCAGTCATCGTCACGCGCGGAGCGGCGAGGTCGACGGAGGGCCCGTGAGCGTCAGTCGAGCTCATTGCGCAACCGATCGACAATAGAGCGAGCGTCGTCGAGGTCGTCAGCGTTGATCGTCGACTCGACGCGTTGGCGGGAGAAGGGCGAGAGGTCGTCGATGGCGACCTCGCTCTCGAAGTAGACACTCGAGAGCGAGAACGGCCCGATTCCTTGCTGCACACCCTGGAAGATCGCGACGTTTCCGTTGGATTCCCCCACGAAGTAGCGCGACTGGGTCCACTGATAGCCAGCGACGAGCGCCGAGATGACGAGTGCGACGACGAGCAGCACGCCCACCGACCAGGTGATGCGCCGACGCACTTTGCGTCTCGCATCTTCGGCGATGAGCTCGCGCAAGAACTCTTCTGACTCGGGCTCAAAGTGCTCGTCTTCGGGTACCGTCGACGCCTTGAGCGGGTGCAGCAGCATTGCGGGAAGGCGCACGCTGCGCTTAGGCGCCTTGGCCGCGAACGTGAGGGGCTGCGCGGCGGCACCGACCATCATCGTCATCGGCGCCGAGCTCGTGGGCGACTCGTCAATATCGACGACGACGACCGTCACATTGTCGGGGGCTCCTTCGTCGAGGCTTTCGTCGATGAGCGCTTCCACCGCAGCGCCCGCGTCGGCATACTCGTCGAGCAGCTCGCTGACGCGCTCGTCAGAGACGAAACCACTCAGCCCGTCAGAGCACAGAAGCCATCGATCGCCCGCCTGGGTCTCGACGATCTCGGTGTCGATCTCGGGGTTGAGGTCGACGTCGCCGAGAACTCTCATGAGCACGGAGCGTCGCGGGTGAACCGCAGCCTCTTCCGCGGTGATGCGACCGCTGTCGACCAACCGTTGAACGAACGTATGGTCTTTCGTGATCTGCGTGAGCTCGCCAGCTCGCCAGCGATAGATGCGACTGTCGCCAATGTGGGCAAGAGCGAGGCGGTCGCCGACGCGAACGACACCGCTGACGGTCGTGCCCATTCCGGTGAGTTCGGGATGCTGGAACACCGCGTCGGCGAGTTCACCGTTGGCCTCGAGCAGCGCTGCGCGCAACGCGCTCTCCGCCTCATCGACCGAGTCGTACTCACGATCAACCTTGGCGATCGACTGAATCGCCAGCGCGCTCGCAACATCTCCCCCGGCGTGACCACCCATACCGTCGGCCACGACGAACAAATGCGTTCCGGCGTAGCCGGAGTCTTGGTTGTTCGACCGCACTTTGCCGACGTGCGAGCCTGCAGACGAGAGAGTCACCACGCCGCTACCGCCGCAGCTCGAAGGTCGTTGTGCCGATGCTCACAGGCGTGTTCGGCGGAACCGCCGTCGGGGCCCCGACCTTCTTGCCCTTGACGAAGCTGCCGTTGGTCGAGTCAAGATCTTGGAGCATCCACACGTCGTCCCACAGCATGAGCCGAGCGTGATGCGTCGAGGTGTAGTCGTCGCGAATGACGAGACCCGAATCAGCCGAGCGCCCGATCGTGAGTTGGTCTCCCTCGAGCGCAAGCTCGAGTCCTTCTTTGGCGCCCGAGGTGATGACCAGCCGGCGAGCCGGGGGGCCGCCTGCGGCGGGCGCGGAACTCGAGGCGCGGGCGGCCGCCGCCGGGGGCGCTGCCGGTACGGGCAGGTTGGTGGCAGCGGGGCTGGCGGCGGGCATCCGTCGAACGCGCGTGCCAAACAGATCAGACCGCAGGGCGTAGACGATCGCGAAGACGAACGCCCACATGAGAATCAAGAACCCGATGCGGAGCAACAGCAGGGTGAGCTCGCTCATCGGCCTCCTCCTCGGGGCTGGTGTCGGGGGTCGGCTATCGCACCGCGCTGGGCCAGCACGCGGAACTGAATTCGGGTTCGCCCGATTTCGATCACGCTATCGGGCGGGAGCACGACCCGGGTGATCGGCTCACCGTTGAGGAGGGTTCCGTTCGTGCTCCCGAGATCGTTCAACTGGGCGCGCTCGCCGTCCCAAAGAATCTCGATGTGTTTGCGGCTCGTGCCCGAGTCGTCGAGCGTGATGTCGGCCTCGCTGCCGCGGCCGATGATCGTGCGCGACCGGGTGAGTGGGTGGCGGACTCCGCCGATGTCGAGCACGGGGCTCCAGACAACTTGCCCCTTGACCGACTGCGAACTCACCGAGACGACGCCTTCGGCGACCGAGCTGTCGCTCTCGAGAGCAATGCTGATGCCGCCCGGAAAGGTGTAGCCCTGCGCGGTTCCGTGACGTTGCACGAGCAGCGTGAGCTCATCAATGAGCGATTCGCCTAGGCCGCTCATGCGGGTGAAGTCAGGGGGCGATAGACGCACGTGGAGCTCGTTGGGAACGAGGATTCGGTCGCGCGAGACGATCGACGCTTTCGTGTCGAGCTCGCGGCGCAAGGCGGCGGCGATCTCGAGCGGTTGAACCCCACTCTTGAACGTCTTCGCGAACGCACCGCCGACGGCGCGCTCAAGGCCGCGCTCAAAGCTATCGAGAAGCCCCACCTGCGCCCTCCCTCGGCCGATGACCCTCTGATGGTAGTCGGCCAAGCCCACCAACACCGCACTGCCCGCTGGGTGCGCTGTGCTAATCTCGCTGAGTTGACGGGCCGCAAGGCGCGTCGCGCGCGAGTGGCGGAATGGCAGACGCGCTGGCTTCAGGTGCCAGTGCCCGTAAGGGCGTGGGGGTTCAAGTCCCCCCTCGCGCACCAGGGATGACTTCTTGGTGTGAATCACTGCGGTGCGCCTGCGCGGAGGCTCGGGCCT
>CAYWZI010000004.1:0-36101 GCA_964462815.1 uncultured Microbacteriaceae bacterium | reverse complement strand
GGGCAACTCGAAGTCGTGCGTTCCAGCTTGATCCGATCGGCGCTGGGCAGGCTACAGTCGTAGGTGAGCGACGACACGCCGGAGTGTCCGTGCGGATGTCTGCGGTGGTCGTGCACCGGATCGCTAGGGTGAAGGGCGTGACGTTAACTGTCACGTTCAACGTGAAGGTTAGGTAGGGGCCATGACCGACAACCGTCGCAGCGACGACCGCTATGACCTGGGGCTCCTGTTTACCGACGGAATGCCCGAGATTGACGACGAAGCGGGTTACCGCGGAGCGGTCGCCGCGCGTGCCGCTGGCATCTCCTATCGCCAACTCGACTACTGGGCCCGCACCGAACTCGTCGAGCCCACCGTGCGCGGAGCCGCTGGCTCGGGCACGCAACGCCTCTACGGTTTCCGCGACATTCTCGTGCTGAAACTCGTCAAGCGGCTGCTCGATACGGGCATCTCCCTGCAGCAGATTCGCACCGCTGTCACGCAATTGCGGGAAGCGGGTGTGAACGACCTTGCTCAGACGACTCTCATGAGTGATGGTGCAAGCGTGTACCTCTGCACGAGCGATGACGAAGTCATCGACCTGGTCAGTCGCGGCCAGGGTGTCTTTGGCATTGCGGTGGGCAAAGTTCTTCGTGAGGTCGAGACGTCTCTCGTCGAGCTTGACTCGACACCGGTTGCTGACCCGAGCGATGAGCTTGCCGCTCGGCGGGCTTCGCGGGCTTCTTAAGGTCGCGTTTTCATCTGAGCGGGGACGTTGCAGTCAGAGCTTCAGGAGCCGCTTCGCGGCGCTGAATAACTCGAGCGCTGCATGCTGTGCCTGTTGAATATGCAGCGCTAAAGCGCTGCATACTCGCCCATCTTCGCCGTGCGCATGATGCGGTCGAGCAGCTGGTCGAAGTTGCGTGCCATTTCTTGCGCGCTGTCACCGGGCCACACATGCAGGGGCTTCGCCGCACCCTGTGCCTGCTGCAGCGACGTGCGCTCGGGAAGCTGCGGAGCGAGAACGAGCGGGCCAAACATGTCGCGCAGTTCCTTGATGCGGAACTGGTGCTCGAGCGACTGCACGCGTGCCCTATTGACGATGATGCCGAGAGGTTGCAACCGGGGCGATAGCCCGCGGCGGATTTCCTCGATCGCGCGCAGTGCGCGGTCGGCAGCTGCCACGGAGAATAGTCCGGGCTCGGTCACCACGACAACGCGATCGCTCGCGGCCCATGCTGTTCTTGTCAAGGCATTGAGAGACGGCGCGCAGTCGACAAGCACGAGGTCATAGTCGGCTTCTACGTGGGCGAGGGCTTCTTCGAGCTTCCAGATCTCGCGGATGCTCGGGTGGGGCCCGTCGAAGTTGATGGCGCTCGGGCTACCGATGAGAACATCCACCGTGCCCGGACGCCCCCGGGTCCATCCGCTGGGCGCGATGGCCTGACGCACCGTGCGCTCTTTCGGGGCAGCGAGCACGTCGGCCACCGTCAGGTGCCCGGCAACCTGAATGTCCATGCCCGTTGAGGCATCGGACTGCGGGTCGAGATCAACGACGAGTGTGCGCAGACCGCGCGAGAAGGCCGCCGACGCAAGACCCAGCGTCACGGTCGTCTTCCCCACGCCCCCCTTGAGAGAGCTGATGCTCAGTACGTGCACGAGTGACGACTCTACCTTCACTAGTCTGGAAAGGCGCGCACGCGCACCGACCTCGGCCCGCCACCACCTTCAGGGTTGTCGACCCCCACCTGGGCCGATTCCGAGAGGACACGATGTTCCGCAAGATCCTTGTTGCCAACCGTGGCGAGATCGCCATCAGGGCCTTCCGCGCCGCATACGAGCTCGGCGCAAAGACAGTCGCCGTCTTCCCCTATGAAGACCGCAACTCGATGCATCGCCTGAAGGCTGACGAGGCCTACCAGATCGGTGAGCCGGGGCATCCGGTCCGTGCTTATCTCGATGTTGACGAGATCATTCGGGTGGCGAAGCTCTCGGGCGCCGACGCGATCTACCCCGGTTACGGCTTCTTGAGTGAGAACCCCGATCTCGCCCAGGCGGCGGCCGACGCGGGCATCGCCTTCATCGGGCCCCCGCGTGCGGTGCTGGAGATGGCCGGCAACAAGGTCACGGCGAAAGAGATGGCGATCGCTGCGGGTGTTCCCGTGCTGCGCTCAAGCCCCGCGACGACTGACATGCAGGTGCTCCTCGACGCCGCTGACGAGATCGGATTCCCCGTCTTTGCGAAGGCCGTCGCCGGAGGCGGAGGTCGGGGAATGCGCCGCGTCGAGAAGCGCGACGACCTCCAAGCCGCACTCGAGGCGGCCATGCGCGAGGCCGACAGCGCTTTCGGCGACCCCACAATGTTCATCGAGCAAGCCGTCGTGCGACCGCGTCACATCGAGGTGCAGATTCTTGCTGATGCCACTGGCGAGACGGTTCACTTGTTTGAGCGCGACTGCTCGGTGCAGCGCCGGCACCAGAAGGTCATCGAAATCGCTCCCGCACCGAACCTCGATGAGTCGGTGCGGCAGGCGATGTACCGTGACGCCGTTGCGTTCGCACGGTCGATCGGCTACGTCAACGCCGGTACCGTCGAGTTCCTCCTCGACACGGCTGGAGAGCGGGCTGGCGAGCACGTCTTCATCGAGATGAACCCGCGCATCCAAGTGGAGCACACGGTGACCGAAGAAGTCACAGACGTCGACCTCGTGCAGTCGCAAATGCGCATCGCTTACGGACAGACGCTCGCAGAACTCGGGCTTCTCCAGAATCAGATCCACTTGCGGGGTGCAGCCCTTCAGTGCCGCATTACAACGGAAGACCCCGCAAGTGGCTTCCGGCCCGACACCGGGAAGATCACGACCTATCGCTCGCCCGGAGGTGCCGGCGTTCGCCTCGACGGCGGAACCATCGCGTCAGGGGCGCAGATTTCGCCGCACTTCGACTCGATGCTGGCAAAGATGACCTGTCGTGGTCGAGACTTCGCGTCTGCCGTCTCTCGATCGCGTCGAGGGCTCGCCGAGTTCCGAATTCGTGGCGTCACGACCAACATCCCCTTTCTGCAGGCGGTGCTCGATGATCCCGCTTTTCAGGCGGGCGATTTGAGCACGTCGTTCATCGACGAGCGCCCGCAGCTGGTGAAGTCGAGCCCGTCAAAAGACCGAGGCACCAAGGTGCTGGCCTGGCTCGCCGACGTCACGGTCAATCAACCCCATGGTCCCGGCGACGGAGTCATTGATCCGGCCCTCAAGCTTCCCGCCGTTGACCTCGCCTCGCCCGCGCCTGATGGTTCGCGACAGCGCCTGCTCGCCCTCGGCCCAACGGGCTTCGCAGCTGCACTTCGCGCCCAGACGGCACTTGCCGTGACCGACACGACGTTTCGGGATGCACACCAGTCGCTCCTCGCGACGCGCGTGCGCACAACCGATCTTGTGCAGGTCATGCCCCATGTGGCTCGATTGACTCCTGGCCTCCTCAGCGTCGAAGCCTGGGGCGGCGCGACCTACGACGTAGCGTTGCGGTTCTTGGGGGAAGACCCGTGGCAGCGCCTGGCAGCGATGCGAGAAGCGCTTCCGAACGTGGCGATCCAAATGCTCCTGCGCGGTCGCAATACGGTCGGCTACACGCCGTACCCGACGGAGGTCACCGATGCCTTCGTTGCCGAGGCGACGGCGACCGGTATCGACATCTTTCGAGTCTTCGACGCCCTCAACGATGTCGATCAGATGCGCCCGGCGATCGACGCGGTGCTCGAGACAGGAACGGCAATCGCCGAAGTCGGAATGTGCTACTCCGGCGATCTCCTCAACCCGGCAGAAGACCTCTACACTCTTGACTATTACTTGCGGTTGGCCGAGCAGATCGTCGAATCGGGCGCCCATATCCTGGCGCTGAAAGACATGGCCGGACTCTTGCGAGCGAGCGCGGCAGAGAAGCTGGTTGCGGCGCTTCGCGATCGATTCGATGTTCCGGTGCACGTCCACACACATGACACGGCAGGTGGGCAGCTGGCGACTCTTCTCGCGGCGTCTCGAGCCGGGGCCGACGCGGTCGATGCCGCGAGTGCGCCGATGGCCGGAACCACCTCTCAACCCTCGCTGTCGGCGCTCGTGGCCGCACTGGAGCACACCGAGCGCGACACGGGCCTTGGGTTGTCGTCGGTGGCCGATCTCGAGCCCTATTGGGAAGCGGTGCGGCGAGCATACGCGCCCTTTGAGTCGGGGCTTCCTGGCCCCACCGGTCGCGTCTACACGCACGAGATTCCGGGAGGGCAGTTGTCGAACCTGCGGCAACAGGCAATTGCGCTCGGCCTCGGAGATCGCTTTGAGGTCATCGAAGACTGGTACGCCGCGGCGAACCGAATTCTGGGCCGACCGACCAAGGTGACACCCTCGTCGAAGGTGGTGGGCGACCTTGCTCTGCAGATGGCGGCCGCGGGCGCCGACCCGGCCGACTTCGAAGAGAACCCTCAGAGCTACGACATTCCCGATTCGGTCATCGGCTTCATGGCGGGTGAGCTGGGCGATCTTCCCGGTGGATGGCCAGAGCCGTTCCGCAGCAAGGTGCTTGCCGGGCGCACGGTGAAGATCGGCACCACGCCCGTGACCGATGACCAGCGAGCGAAACTGTCGGGAAGCAGCGACGAGCGGCGCTTGATGCTCAATCAACTCTTGTTCCCTCAGCCGACGCAACAGTTCTTGCAGGTGCGGGAGCAGTATGGCGACTTGTCCGTGCTCGCAACGCCCGATTATCTGTATGGACTGCGGGCCGGCATCGAGCACACGATCGACATCGAGCAGGGCGTCAGCCTTCTCGTGAGTCTCGAGGCTATTGGCGAACCCGACGACAAGGGCATGCGCTCGGTGATGGCAACTCTCAATGGCCAGCTCCGACCGATCACGGTGCGCGATCGATCGATCGCGGTCGACTCCGTCGCCGCCGAGAAAGCCGATCCGTCGCAGCCAGGGCAGATCGCTGCGCCATTCATGGGGGTTGTCACGCTGCAGGTCAGTGAAGGCGACGTGGTTACCGCTGGCCAGACCGTGGCGACGATTGAAGCCATGAAGATGGAGGCTGCGATTACGACGCCCGTGGCGGGCACGATCCGTCGCCGCGCGACACCCGAGACACAGCAGGTGGAGGCGGGCGATCTGCTCGTGGTGATCGAGTGAGGCTAGACTGAGCAGTCGTCTGAAACTGGGGGAGTCTCTACTGTGGCTGTGAAACGCGCTAAGCCGTCGAGCGACACCCCTGCCGAGACAGTCTCCGTGGCACAGGGTCTGGAGCCGATTGCCGACGCCGATCTCGCTTCGACGATCCCCAGCAATCTGACGATCGACGTTGAGCTTCCCGCGCCCATTCGCGAGCAGCCAGACGACGAACGCGCCGTCGCGCTCGTTGAAACGGGTGTTGATCCATCGATCGTCTCGGCGAACGACTCGTCGACGACTGTTATCGAGCTGGGTGACGATCACCTCCACGCGATCGCGACGCAGCCCTCGAACGACGAGGAACTGCCGAGCGACGTCTCACCGCTCCCGAACGCCGAGGGCGTCTATAGCCGGCGCGACGTACTCGAGGGTGCGCGCCAGGGTCCGGAATCAGCGGCCATGCTGACGGCTGATCGCCTCATCGAGTCGCGTCGCCGCGCCAAGGTCGCGCCCGAGGGCTTCTGGCCGTCCGTGGTTTACGCGCTGACGTTCCACCTTGTGAACCTTGGTGACTCGCCGCGTGTTCGGGCTCGCAAAGAACTCGACGCGCGAATTGCGACATCCTTCGAGGGAGGCGCACGATTCGTCCCGGTCCTGACTCGCAAGGGTGGGGTAGGCAAAACCACCATTACGACGCTGCTGGGCATGGCTATGGCCTCGGTGCGCGACGATCGAGTGATCGCGATTGACGCGAACCCCGACCGCGGCACGCTGTCAGAACGTGTAGCGCGCCAGACACGCGCGACCGTGCGGGATGTCGTAAATCGTGCGGCGAGCATCCATGGCTTCACCGACTTCACGACGCTGATTTCCCGCGACGCGACGAGACTCGACATTCTCGCGTCTGACACTGATCCGATGCTCTCCGAAGCCTTTGACGAGAACGACTACAACGTGGTCGCTGATCTCGCAGCGCGCTACTACTCAATTGTGCTCACCGACTGTGGCACAGGCATTGTGCACTCCGTCATGCGGGCGACACTGCAGCGAGCAGATGCGATCGTTATCGTCTCAGGCGGCAGCGTCGACGAAGCGAGATTGGCGTCCGAGACCCTCACGTGGCTCGAAGCGAACGGCTATGGCGAGCTTGTGCGTCAAGCCATTGTGGCGATCAACACCGGAACGCAGGGCACCAATCTCGTCAAGCTCGAAGAGATTGAGGCGCACTTTGCCTCCCGCGTGCGCGAGGTTGTACGCATTCCCTATGACGAACACCTTGCGGCGGGTTCGGTGATCTCGTGGGATGAGTTGCGCCCGCTCACGCGCTCTTCCGCACGCGAGTTGGCAGCGCTCGTGGCCGAGAACATGCCCAACCGTCGAGGCGTCTGACGGAAATGGCAGTGCGCACGATTCGCCTGTTCGGCGACCCCGTTCTGCGCAGTCGCGCCGATGAGGTCACGCGCTTTGATGCCTCCCTGGCGGCGCTCGTGACGGATCTGCTGGACACCGTTGCCGAGCCGGGAAGGGCCGGAGTTGCTGCGCCCCAGATCGGTGTGTCTCTTCGTGCGTTCAGCTACAACATCGATGGTGTGATCGGATACGTGGTGAATCCGCACCTGGTCGAGGTGCGCGGCGAGCGAGAGCTCGTCGACGAGGGGTGCCTCTCCGTACCAGGGTTTGGTTTCGCTCGTCCTCGATACCCGTGGGCACGCGTTGTCGGCGTCGATCGTGATCAACGCCCTGTCGAGTTGAGTGGCGGCGGGCTCATGGCGCAAGCCTTGCAACATGAGTGCGACCACCTCGACGGAGTTCTCTACCTCGAGGGGCTCGAACCCGAACTCAAGCGCGAGGCCATGCGGGCTGTTCGTCAGGCGGAGTGGTTCGCGCGCGCATGATGCTGCGCGCGCGAACCGCGCTCGCTACTGGAGAGAGATTCCCTGCGTTTCGGCAGAGCCTGAGTACATGCCTTCGATGACGTCCGCGAAGTCGGTCGTGATCACCTGACGCTTAATGCTCATCTTGGGCGTCAGGTGGCCGCTCGATTCGGTGAACTCAGTGGCGAGAATCGTGAACTTTCGGATCGACTCCGCACGCGAGACACGCGCGTTCGCCGCGTCGATTGCCCGCTGAACTTCGGCAATGACCTTCGGGTGCGAGGCGGCCTCGGTGAGCGACATTTGCGCGTCCAACTCGTTGTTGTTCAGCCAGACGGGCAACATCTCGCTATCGAGGGTAACAAGTGCCGCGATAAAGGGCTTCTGGTCGCCGACGACGACAACCTGTCCCACGATCGGATTCGACCGAATAGGGTCTTCGAGGCCAGCGGGAGCGACGTTCTTTCCGCCCGCGGTGACGATGATTTCCTTCTTTCGGCCCGTGATCGTGAGGTAACCGTCGTCATCGAGCGCACCGATGTCGCCGGTGCGGAACCAGTCGCCTTCCATGACCTCGGCCGTGGCTTCTGGCTTTTTCCAGTACCCAGCGAAGACGTTGATTCCCTTGACGAGGATCTCGCCGTCCTCAGCGATCTTGACTCCAACACCGGGGAGTGCAGGGCCGGTGGTTCCGATCTTGAACTTGTCGACAAGGTTGATGGTTGCCGGCGCTGTGGTTTCGGTGAGGCCGTAACCCTCGAGAATGCGAATGTCGAGGCTGCGGAAGAAGTGCGCGAGTCGGAGACCCAACGGGGCCGAGCCGGACACCGCGTAGACGACCCGTCCGCCCATGGCGGTCTTGAGTTTGCTGTAGACCAAGCGGTCAAAGAGCGCGAACTGAAGCTTGAGGCCGAGAGGCACCTTGCCGGCGTCGAGAGCCTTCGAGTGCTCAATGGCGACGTCGGCGGCCTTACGGAAGATCTTGCCCTTGCCGCCTGCCTCGGCTTTCTGCTCGGCCGAGTTGTAGACCTTTTCGAACACGCGAGGAACCGCGAGAAGGAAGGTTGGCTTGAACGACCCGAGCGAGGGAAGCAACTGCTTCGTGTCGGCCTGGTGACCGATCTTGACGCCGCCGTGCACGCCAAGCACCGAGATAAAGCGGGCAAAGATGTGCGCGGTCGTGATGAAGAGCAGGGTCGACGACTGAGGGTTGACGATTTGGCTCATCGACACAGCGGCGTTGCGGCACAACTCGACGAAGTTGGAGTGCGTCAAGATGCAGCCCTTGGGCACACCGGTCGAGCCAGAGGTGTAGA
The DNA here is from genome assembly GCA_964462815.1 of uncultured Microbacteriaceae bacterium. Taxonomy (GTDB): domain Bacteria; phylum Actinomycetota; class Actinomycetes; order Actinomycetales; family Microbacteriaceae; genus Microcella. The sequence continues at coordinate 27,782 of CAYWZI010000004.1, read as the reverse complement.
TGAGCGTGGCGAGGTCGCTGCCCTTCGCCATCGTGCGACGCTCTTCGAGATCGTCGTCGCTCACGCTGTCACCCGTGGACGCGAGCTTCTCGAGGTCGCCCAGGTGCATTTGCCAGACGTGTCCAATGTTCGGCAGATCACCGGCAACTTCGTCGTAGCGCGAGAAGTGGTCGGCCGTCTCCACGATCATGTGGTGGGCTTCTGAGTCCTCGAGGATGTACTGCACCTGTGACGGTGAGCTCGTCTCGTAGATCGGCACGAGCGCGGCACCCGCGAACCAGGTGGCGAAGTCGACGAGGGTCCACTCGTAGCGCGTCTTGCACATAAACCCGATCTTGTCGCCGGGCCGCACACCGGCTGCGATGAAGCCTTTTGCGAGGGCCTTCACTTGGCGGTGGAACTCGGCAGCCGTGACGTCGGACCAGCCGCCGTCGGACGTCGGAAGGCTGAATAGAGCGCCATTCGGGGTGAGGCGAACGCGGTCGACGAGCAGGTCGCTGGCGTTCGCGTTGGGGTCGGCTGTGACGACCGCCGGGACGAAGAACTCTTTCACGGCATCTCCTTTGGTACCGAATGGTGCGGATGGATGCACACACTCTAGTCCGGCTCTTCGCACTCCGGCCCCGAGCCGCATCATCAGTAGACTCGACGCTCGTGCACTCCATTGGAATCGACATCGGCGGGACCAAGATCGCCGGAGCACTGGTGACTGATGACGGCGTCATCATCACCGAACTCCGAGAGCCGACACCAGCGGGCGACCCGGCAGCGATCACCGACGTTGTCGTGTCGATGATCGACCGACTTCGATCGGGGCAGGACGTGATTGCCGCGGGCGTCGCGGCGGCTGGCTTTATCGATGCCGCCCAATCGACCGTGTACTACGCCCCGAACATCGCCTGGCGCAACGAGCCGTTTCGCGAGCGCCTGCGCGAGCGCCTCGATCTCGACATCACGATCGACAACGATGCCAATGCTGCGGGGTGGGCCGAGTTTCGCTTCGGGGCCGCGCGTGACGTGCACGACATGACGATGCTCACGATCGGCACCGGTGTGGGGGGCGCCATCGTCGTCGGTGACCGCCTGCTTCGCGGTGGGTTTGGCACTGCCGGAGAGCTCGGGCACCTTCGGGTCGTTCCCGATGGCTTGCCGTGCGGCTGCGGAGCGCGAGGGTGCATTGAGCAATACGGGTCGGGTCGTGCACTGCTGCGTATGGCGAACGAGATTGCCGACGCCGGAGGAATCGGTTTGCGACTCGCAGCCGAGCGCGAGCGGTCAGGAGGACTCACGGGTGATCTGCTCGCCCAACTTCTCGTCGACTCCGACCCCGGGGCATTGCATGCGCTTCGCCAACTCGGAACGTGGTTGGGCCAAGCGTGCGCGAGCTTGAGCGCGGTTCTTGACCCCGAGCTCTTCGTCTTCGGTGGGGGAGTGTCGGTGGCCGGCGACTTGCTGCTCGACCCGGTGCGCGAGGCATACCTCGCCCACCTGCCCGCGCGCGGCTACCACCCCGAACCGCGCTTTGCGGTGGCGGAGTTGGTGAACGACGCAGGAGTCGTCGGTGCTGCCGACCTGGCGCGCATCCACGCGACGGGTGTCATGCCGGTGACCACCTGATCGCCATTCGCGACCCGTTCGAAAAAGCTCTGCGCCGACTAGGCTGAAGCGCGCTACCACCAAAGGAGTGCCGATGTTCTACTGGCTGATGAAGAACCTCGTGATCGGTCCGATTCTGTTGACCGCGTTTCGACCGTGGGTTCGCGGAATCGAGAACGTGCCGCGAACGGGTGCTGTGATACTCGCCAGCAATCATCTGTCTTTCACCGACTCGGTGTTTTTGCCTCTGGTTCTCGACCGTCGAGTGGTCTTCTTGGCCAAGAGTGACTACTTCACGGGCCGCGGATTACGCGGGTGGCTCATCAAGATGTTCTTCGAGGCCAGTGGCCAGCTGCCGATCGATCGCTCAGGAGGCAAGGCCAGCGAGGCGTCGCTCAACACGGGCCTTCGCGTGCTGGCGGAGGGGTATGCCCTGGGCATTTATCCCGAGGGCACCCGTAGCCCTGACGGCATCATGTACCGGGGTCGAACGGGCGTCGCGCGCATGATCTTGGAGTCAGGGGCGCCCGTCGTTCCGGTCGCCATGATCGACACCGAGAAAGTCATGCCGATCGGAACGAAGATTCCGAAAGTCATCAGGCCCGGCGTGATCTTCGGTGAGCCGCTCGACTTCAGCCGCTTTCGTGGGCTGGAGAGCGACCGCTTCGTGTTGCGGTCGATCACCGACGAGATCATGTACGAACTCGGGCGACTGAGTGGGCAGGAATACCTCGACGTTTACGCCACCACAGTGAAGGACAAGCGCCCGGCGAACGCCCGGTAGGCTGGAAAGTCGGGGCACGGACGTGCCGCGCATCCATTCTCATCGCCCGTAAGGACGTTACGACGTGGTCGACCCGTTCGAAACCATTGTGCACGCCGACCCTGCAGTTGTTGCGGGCCTCGACCACTGGCGTACGCTGCCGATCAAACAGCAGCCTCCGTGGCCCGACGCGACAGAGGCGGCCGCGGCCGCCGCCGAACTCTCGACAATGCCGCCGTTGGTCTTTGCCGGCGAGGTCGACATGCTGCGTGATCGACTCGCTCGTGCGGCACGCGGTGAGGCGTTTCTGTTGCAGGGCGGCGACTGCGCTGAGACGTTCGCCGGGGCCACCGCCGATCAGATCCGCAACCGCGTGAAGACGATTCTCCAGATGGCGGTCGTGCTCACGTATGGGGCATCGATGCCCGTCATCAAGATGGGGCGCATGGCCGGGCAGTTCGCCAAGCCGCGCTCGAGCGACACTGAGACTCGTGGCGACATCACACTGCCGGCCTACCGAGGCGACATCGTCAACGGGTACGACTTCACCCCTGAGTCGCGCGAGCCCGACCCGCGTCGCATCGTTCGTGGGTACCACACGGCTGCGTCGACCCTCAATCTGATCCGCGCGTTCACGCAGGGTGGCTTCGCCGACTTGCGCATGGTGCACAGCTGGAACAAGGGCTTCGCAGCCAACCCGGCCAACCAACGGTACGAAGGCCTCGCGAAAGAGATCGACCGAGCGGTGAAGTTCATGGAGGCGGCGGGGGCCGACTTCGACGAACTCAAACGCGTCGAGTTCTACTCGAGCCACGAGGGTCTGCTCATGGAGTACGAGCGCCCTATGACGCGTATCGACTCCCGCACGGGAACCCCCTACAACACGTCAGCACACTTCCTCTGGATCGGCGAGCGCACGCGCGAACTCGACGGGGCGCACGTCGACTTCTTCAAGCGAATTCGCAACCCCATCGGTGTCAAGCTCGGGCCGTCGACGACCCCCGAAATGATGGAGAAGCTCATCGACGTGCTCGATCCCGAGCGTGAACCAGGACGCCTGACCTTCATCACCCGCATGGGCGCGGGCACGATTCGGGATGCTCTCCCGCCGCTCCTCGAGGCCATCAAGGGCCTCGATGCCAACCCCCTGTGGGTGACCGACCCGATGCACGGCAATGGGCTCACGACTCCCACCGGCTACAAGACTCGGCGCTTCGACGATGTCGTTGATGAGGTCAAGGGGTTCTTCGAGGCCCACCGTTCAGCCGGCACGCATCCCGGCGGCATCCACGTCGAGTTGACGGGTGACGATGTCACCGAGTGCCTCGGGGGTTCGGAGCACATCGATGAGGACACGCTCGCGACACGGTACGAGTCACTGTGTGACCCGCGACTGAACCACATGCAGTCGCTCGAATTGGCGTTCCTCGTCGCTGAGGAGCTCGGACACAGCTAGGTGCCGGTGCTCTAGTAGTTCGCGACGACCGTGACCACCGAGTCGCGAAGCACGCGATCGCCCGCGGCCGGATTCGTTGACTGAACGGGTGCGAGCGGTGAATCCCGCAAGCCTGGCGGCACGTTCGTGTCGAGCTCCACTCGGAATCCGGCGGCCTGCAACTCGTCGACTGCGTCGTTGATCGACTTGCCGACGACGTTCGGCACCGCCACTAAGTCAGGCCCACGCGACACGATAATTGTCAGGGTCGCGCCGGGTCGCACCGGGCCCGATACGGTCGTTTCCACACGAAGAACGTCACCGAGCGCGACGTCATTGTCGAACTCTGACGTGCCGCCGACGATACCGGTCAGCTCTCGTGCCGTCAGCGCCGCCTGGGCGGCTTCGACCGTCAGGCCTCGCACCTCAGGAATCGGCCCGACAGAGACGAGGGGGATCACGGTCGTGCCCTTGAACGACTCGGTTCCCGCGGCGAGAACTTGTTGATCGGCATCGAGAACGGCGATCACCGAACCCTCGGCGATACTGCCGTCGAATTGACGGATGCTCTCGCCAATCTCAAACCCCGACGACACGAGTGCGGCGCGAGCATCCGCTTCGGGTTGGCCGACCACGTTCGGCACGGTCGTCGGCTCGGGGCCAAGCGACACCACGATCGTGACGGGGGTTTCCCGATCGATGGTCGTTCCGGCTTCAGGATCGGTGCCGACGACGAGTCCAGCCTCAATCTCGAGGTCAAAGCGTTCGCCGAGAGTGTCAGAGACCATGGCGCCCTGCTCTTCGAGAACCACCCGCGCCAGCTCGACGGTCTCGCCGCGCACATTCGCGATCGTGACGACGGCGCCAGGCCCCGCGCCGAACCACCATCCGATGCCGACCGCAAGGCCGGCAAGGGCGACAACGGCGGCGAACAGGATCCAGCCTCGCCGTCGGTTTGCGGGGCCTCGCCGGGTGAGCTCGCCCGTGGTTGACGACGCCGTCGATTCCGACGGCACTCCACGAACCCCGAGCACCTGGGTCTCGCCCGTCGGCGGCGCCGTCGGAATGGGCGAGGTGAGCAGCATCGTGCGCTGCGTTTCGGTGGTGGGAAGAGCCGTCTGCAGCGAGCGGCCCATCTCGCTCAATTGATCGAGCAGAGCGCGGGCATCCGCCGGGCGGTCCTGGGGGTCGCGAGACGTGGCCCACAGCACGATCTCGTCCCACTCGGCGGGCACGCGTGCGTTGAAGGAACTCGGTGCCGGAACCGTGTCGTTGGCGTGTTGGTAGGCGATCTGCATCGGCTGCTCGCCCTTGTATGGCTGCTCACCCGTGAGCATCTCAAACATCATGATGCCGACCGCGTAGATGTCGCTGCGAGTGTCGGCAATGCCACGCGTTACGAGTTCTGGTGACAGATAGGCGATCGTGCCGAGGAGGGCTTTGCCGGTTGCCGTGTTCGCGCTTGCCGCACGAGCGAGGCCGAAGTCGCCAATCTTGATGCGCCCATCGTCGGCGAGCAAGACGTTCTCGGGCTTCAGATCGCGGTGAACGATACCGGCCCGATGTGCCGCGGCGAGCCCGGCAAGAACTGCTTCGGTGATGTCCATGGTTTGCTCAGGGGTGAGCGCGCCGTACTCCTGGAGCAGTTCGCGCAGCGTGATGCCGGGCAGATACTCCATAACGAGATACGCCGAATCGGCATCTTGGCCCTGATCAAAGACATTGACGACGTTGGGGTGGGCTAAGCGGGCCGCCGAGCGGGCCTCTTGAATGAACCGCTCTTTGAATTGACTGTCGTCGGCGAGGTGCCCGTGCATGATCTTGACGGCAACAAGGCGGTCGAGTCGTTGGTCTGTCGCCAAGTAGACGGTTGCCATGCCTCCCCGCGCGATGCGTGAGCGCACCTGATATCGGCCGTCGATCAGGCGCCCGATGAGGGGGTCGGTCGTCGAAGTGCTCACTCTTGCGAGTCTAAGTCGACGGCGTGATGAGACGGGGGAGGCGCACCCGGCGTTGACGGCTCACGTGAGCTCGTAGTACCAGGCCCAGGCGCTCGTCTCCCACTTCGCATACGCGTCAGGATGCCCAGAAATCTGCACGGCCTGTGCCGCTCGAGTGAGCGTCATGTCTTGCCATGCACGGATGTCGAGCAGCCCACGGGTGTAGCCCGCGCGCCCAACATAGAAGAGACGCGCAGCATGACTGGGAATCTGAAGGTCAGCGGACGTGCCCCACCCGGAACTCGGGCGCTGTTGGAAGAGTCCCACACTGTCACGGTCGCCCCACGACAGATTGCGCAGTGATGACTCCTGCATCGCTGTCGCGAGGGCGATGACGATCCCGTACTGCGGAACGCCCAGTTCTTGCCCGACACGCACAATGACGGCGGCGTTTGCCCGCATCTCGGCGTTCAAGGGCGTGACGCTGCCGCCGCTTGGGGGTCGCGCTGGTGTACTCGCTGGGCTGGGAATGGTGGGGACGTTTCGCACCGTGGGCAACACAGGCCGTTCTGCGATCGTCATAGCTGCGACGGCCTCGACCCGCGATGTCGCGGGTTCACGTCGGAGTACCTCGGTGTTCGCAACCGGGGTGGGAGCGCTTCGGGGCACATCTGCGGAAACCCCTGCTGTCGGGGCAGGCTCGGGGAGATCCACGGGCTCACGCCCCGGAATAGCGAGGGTCTGGCCGGGGTAAATGATGCTCGAACGCTCGAGGCGGTTGGCTTCGAGGATCGACGTCATCGAAACTCCGAAGCGCATCGCAACAGAGGAAATGGTGTCGCCCTTGACGATCGTGTAACGGCCTGCTTGCGTTCGTGCCGGCGGCGGGGCGGTCATCTTAACCGGCGCAGTGGTGAGAGTGAGCTGTTGGCCAGGGAAGATCGCTGACCGCCACGAGAGTCCGTTGAGCGCGAGCACTGACGCCGTTGACAGCCCGAAGCGCTGAGCGATGCTGCTCACGGTGTCGCCGGGCTCGACGGTGTGGACGGCGGGTGCCGCCGAGGCCGTCACTCTTTGTGCAGCGTAGGCCCCGGGAACGATCGCTGTGCTGAGCTGTGCCAAGGCCGCTCGGAGTCCGAACGGGGTGGGTGCTTGCTCTGGTTTCGGTGGAATCGGCTTGCGAGCGTGGGCGGCATCAACCGGTCCGGTGAGGCCGATTCCGACGGCGATCGCGCTCGTGAGAACGAAGGGAATCGTCGCGAATGCGGCTGACCGCGCACGACTCGGCGCGTTGACGGATCGCCGGGTAGCCGTGGGTGTGGGATTCGTCGGTGTGAGCCCCGCGAACACCGCCCGTGCCCGTTCATCTGTCGGGCCAGGACCCTGAAGCACTCGCGCTATGTCAGCAGCGCGCTGAGTGTCAGTCATGCCATCCGGCCCTTCTGCCAAGTCGCAGTATGCCTGCGCTGACGCGCCCAGGCGAACGCGTGCGGACCCCCCGGACCGCTGAAACACAGTATAGCCAAAGTCAACAGAAGAGGAAGAAGTGACTTCAGTTAATCTGTTCGTAACATGAGTACCAGTCGCTCGGCGAGCCCGGGGCATGGCACGCTAGACGAGTGGTTGCAGAATCCGCTCGGTGGTTGACCGTTCCCGACCTTGTCGACCTTCTTGGGCTCAGCCCCGGCAAGGTGCATCGCCTTCTGGAAGACCGGCACTTGCTTGCTGTGCGTCGCGACAACGTGTTGATGGTTCCCTCCGAGTTTCTTGACGGGAACGAACCTCACAAAGACCTCCGTGGCACGCTCGTCCTGCTGGCCGACGATGGCTTCAGTGACGACGAGGCCATGCGCTGGATGCTCGAGATCGACGACACTCTCGGCGCCACCCCGATCGAGGCACTGCGCGCTGGCCGCAAAGCAGAAGTTCGTCGTGTCGCGCAGGCGCTCGCCATTTAGCAGCTGTGTCGTTCGCGCGATGGATCGCCGACTGCTAGTGCGCTCGGCGCGTGACGAGGTCGCTCAAGCCGACGAGTTCGGCGCGAGCCGCTCGGCTCAGTGGGGCATCGTCGAGAGCGGAGATCGCCGTCGCGACCGAACGCGCGATCATGTGCTCAACCTTCTCGACGGCCCCGCTGTCGCGAATCGTGGCCTGCAGGGTCGTGATCTGGTGTTCGCTGAGCGACGCGTCCCCCAAGAGCTCGTCGATCAGAGCGACCGGCCCCGGGGGCAAAGCCGCGCGAGCGAGCGCGATGATCACGGTTCGCTTTCCCTCGCGCAGATCGTCGCCCGCGGGCTTGCCGGTCACCTGCGGATCTCCGAATACGCCCAGGAGATCATCCCGTAACTGAAACGCGACTCCGAGAGGCAAGCCAAATGCCCTCAGGGCTGACACTTGTTCGAGGCTGCCACCCGCCATCAGTGCTCCGAGCGCCAGTGGGGCCTCGATCGAGTACTTCGCCGATTTGTAGGTGAGGACACGGTGTGCGCGCGCGAGCAACTCGTTCTCCGATGCGTCGCGCCACGCGACCTCTTCTCGAATGTCGAGATACTGCCCGACCGTCACTTCGGTCCGCATGGTGTGAAACTCGCGTCGTGCGGCATGCGCGAAAGTGGGGTCGGCGAGACGCGAGAGACCTGAATCGAGCATTTCATCGCTCCACCCCAAAAAGAGATCGCCGAGCAGGAGCGCGGACGACGTTCCGTAGCCCGCCGAGTTGCCCGCCCAGCGGTGGTCGCGATGTTCGCCTTCGAAGCGGCGATGCGCCGCCGGCATGCCTCGACGGGTGTCCGAATTGTCCATGATGTCGTCGTGCACGAGAGCTGCGGCATGAAAGAGCTCGAGTGCCGCCGCGGCATCAACGATGCTCGAGAGGTCGGGGTGAGCGTCGAGTTCGGCGAGAAGGTCGTCCTTGTCGAGCGTTCCGGCGACGGCGTGCCACCCCCAGTAGCAGAACAGCGCCCGGAATCTCTTGCCTCCGCCGAGGAGCTCGCGACTGGCATCGGTGAAGGCCGAAAGCTCGTTGGCGATCACGGAGAGCTGAGTGGAGCGCTCGTCGAGAAACTGTTCAAGCCGAGCGTTCACCAGGTCGACTAACCGCAATCTCTCAGGCACCTGCCTAGCCTATCCAGCACGGCGGTCCTACAATGAAGCCGCGGGGAGCAACCTCGCGATCGCAAGCCATAAAGGGGTCATCATGCCGCTCTCGGAGCACGAGCAGCGTCTCCTGGAAGAGATGGAGCGCAATCTCTACCAGAACGATGCCGATTTCGTCGCGACGGTATCGGGTCGCCGTGGCAAGCCAAACTATCGCCTGATCGTCATCGGCGCCCTCTTGGCGGTCGCCGGTGTGGCGGGGTTGATTGCGGGTGTCATTGTTCAGCAGCCCCTCATCGGAGTTGTCGGATTCGGGCTCATGCTCGGCGGAGTTCTCATGGTTCTCTCTCCCGGCCGCGCTCCGTCCGACGCCTCGGCAGCGAGTTCGACTCGTACTTCCGCGCCCCGCAAGCCAGCACGGTCATCGTGGATGGACACGATGACGGAACGATGGGAACGCCGCCAGGACGAACGCGGCGAGTAGCCCTCCACTTCTCTCCCTCACCTCCACTTCTCTCCCTTATAGGGGCCGACCGCCAGGTTGGCCCCTTTTTTTTGCGCTCGCAACGCCTGAGGCGAGCCAGAACCCTCCACCGACCGACCGTGCCGAGATGGTTGATTTTTCCGGGCACTGGGGGTGCCGTGGAGGGGAAATGGGGCTAGTGTGCTTCCAGTGCTTTACTTGGTGGAGTAAAGTGGAGTAAAGTGGAGGACATCACCTGATCTCGGGCCGGAGATGAGAGGGGGGCCAGGACGATGCTTCTCGGCACGCACACCCCCAAACTCGACGACAAAGGGCGGATCATCCTTCCGGCCAAGTTCCGTATCGAACTTGCCGGGGGCGTCGTCCTCACCCGAGGCCAAGAGCACTGCATCTATGTCTTCAGTGCACCGAAGTTTCAAGAACAGCTCGACAAGCTCCGCACGGCACCGCTCACGAGCAAGCAGGGGCGCGAGTTCCAACGGCTGTTCTTGTCAGGCGCCAGCGAGCAAGAGCCCGACTCACAACACCGCCTGACGATCCCGACGGTCCTCCGGGAGTACGCGGGCCTCGACCGCGAACTGACCGTGATCGGCGCCGGTGACCGCGCTGAGATCTGGTCAACCGAATCGTGGAACACCTACTACTCCGAGCGCGAAGAGGCTTTCGCCAACACCGAGGAGGAGGTGATTCCCGGACTCTTCTGATCGCGAGTTCCTGACTCCCAGCCGTGAATCGCCCTGGCGCACCTTCCCCGGTGCCAGGTCCCACGGATGGGGATCAGGACCCCGCGCCAGGCCCGGTATCAACGATGGCACCCGCAGACCTGCACACCCCTGTCATGCTTGACCGAACGCTCGAGTTGCTCGCTCCTGCGCTCGAAGCCGAGGGCGCTGTGCTCGTTGACGCCACGCTCGGGCTCGGCGGCCACGCCGTTGCGGCCCTCGAGCGTCATCCGCGCCTGACGGTGGTCGGGCTCGACCGCGACTCCGATGCTCTCACTCTCGCTGCCAAGCGCTTGCACCCGTTCGTCGACCGCACGCACTTGGTCCACACCGTGTACTCCGGGATTCGGGAGGCGCTTGATGCTCTCGGTATAGACCAGGTGACGGCTGTGCTCTTCGATCTGGGCGTGTCATCGATGCAGCTCGATGAAGCAGAGCGCGGCTTCGCCTATTCGCAGGATGCCCCGCTCGACATGCGGATGGACCGTACGAGTGGAACCACCGCAGCCACGATTGTTGCCGAGTACTCCGAGTCGGAACTTCGCCGAATCTTTTATGAATATGGTGAGGAGAAGCTCGCTCCGCGCTACGCAAGCCGGATCGTCGCCGCTCGTGCGACGGAACCGCTTGAGCGGTCGTCGCAACTGGTCCAGCTGATCGTCGACGCCACTCCGAGAGCTGTGCAGCGCACGGGGCACCCGGCGAAGCGCGTCTTTCAGGCGCTCCGGATCGAAGTTAACCGCGAACTCGAGGCGCTCGAACGTGCTCTTCCAGCCGCGCTCGACGCCCTCGAGGTGGGGGGTCGAATCGTCGTCCTGGCCTATCAGTCGCTCGAAGACCGGATTGTGAAGCGAGAGCTAGCACGGCGCACGCGATCAACGGCGCCGGCAGGTCTGCCGGTCGAGCTTCCCGAACATCGTGCGGAATTCCGACTGCTCGTTCGCGGCGCCGAGCTTGCCGACGTCGCGGAGCGCGAACGCAACTCTCGATCAATCCCTGTGCGGCTTCGCGCGGCAGAGCGTGTGCGGGAGGTCGCATGAGTGCCCTCGCCGTCGCTTCGCCGACTCGTCGTGCGACCTCCGCGCACAGGATCGCTCCACTCGAAATCGTTGCCACGAGGCCTCAACGACGCGCCCGCCCCCGTGCCGCGCATGCCGTCGCGATCGTGATGGGAGTCTTCGCCATCCTGTTGACGCAGCTTTTGCTCAGCATCTCGCTGTCGGAGGGCGCATACCGCATCACTTCTCTGGAGGCGGCGCGCGTGGAACTCAGTCGTTCTGAGCAAGTGCTGACCGAGTCGCTCGATACCCTGCGGTCTCCGCAGCATCTCGCCATGAATGCCGAGTCGCTCGGCATGGTCGCGAACTCGAGTCCGGCCTATCTGCGTTTGTCTGATGGCATCGTGCTCGGGGCGCCGGTCGCGGCGGGAGCAGGATCGGGACTCTTCGACGGAACGACCGCGACCATCGGCAATGTCCTTTTGGCCGAAGTTCCTTTGGCTACTCACTCGTCGTCGGCAGCAGTGGGGGCAACCACGCCGGGCGCGTCGGAACCCACGGCGCTCGCGACAGTACCCTCGCCCGCGGGTGCGATTCCGTCACCGGTAACGCGGTGACCTCGGTGCGTCCCGACGAGAGGGGTGAGCGATGAGTGCGGATCGTCGTGCGCGACGTCGTGTCGCGGCCTCGGTGCTCGTCATCGCCATGGTGCTGGGCGGATTCGTCGTGCGGTTGGTCGACATCCAGGTCGTGCGTGCGGAAGAGCTGTCCGAGGAGTCAGAGGCGCGACGGTCGATCCCATCACCGCTCTACGGGGCGCGAGGCGACATCGTCGATGCCAACGGTGTCGTGCTCGCGGACTCGGTGTACCGCTACGACGTGACTGTCTCGCCGCGCTTCGTTCGCGACTATCGGCTCGCTGACCCCGAAACGGGCACCTTGAGCCAACACACGGTCGACGAGGCTCTCGCGGCTATCGGCCAACTCGTGGGCGCCGACCCCGTCGCCCTACGTGCAGGTATCGACGCGGAACTCGCGGCCGATCCGGCTGATGACCACGCGTACCTTGCGCGGCGCGTGACGACCGAGACCTTTCAAGCAATTCGCGAGCTTCGCGTGCCGTGGGTGTACTTCGAGCGTCAACCGAGCCGCACCTACCCCAACGGGCAAGTTGCCGGCAACCTCGTGGGCTTCTTGGGAACTGACGGTCCGCAGACCGGTCTGGAGTTCCGTCTGAACGACTGCCTGGAGGCAACGAACGGATCATCGACGTACGAGCGGGGCGCCGACGGAGTCAAGCTGCCGGGCACGACAGTGGTGCAGCAGGAAGCCATTGATGGCGGCACGCTACACCTGACCATTGACGCCGACGTTCAGTGGTTCGCTCAGCAGACCATCGCCGAGCAGGCAACGGCGATCGGTGCCGATTGGGCGACCGCGTGGGTTGTTCGAGTCGCCGATGGGCACGTGATCGCCGCTGCGGACTGGCCAACGGTCGATCCCAATGATGTCAACGGTACCGATCCCAGCAATCTGGGTTCCCGAAGCTTCAGTGAGCCCTTCGAGCCTGGTTCGGTGTTCAAGGCGATGACCTTCGCTGCCCTCCTCGACGCGGGCCTCACGACGCCGGGGGAGCAAGTTCTTGTTCCGGGCCGACTTCCGACGATTGCCAACTATTCGATCACTGACGCCTGGGCTCACGACGATCTGCGGTTGACCTCGACGGGCATTCTCATGCGCTCGTCGAATATCGGTACGGCGATCCTCAGTTCACGCATGTCCGCACAACAACGGCACGACTACCTTGAGGCCTTTGGAATCGGTGAGCAAACCGCTGTTGACTTCCTCGGCGAGTCGAACGGTGTCTTGAGGGAGGCCGACACCATTGATGGTCACGGCACGCTGACACAGATGTTTGGCCAGGGTGTGACCGCGACGAGCGCACAGATCGCGAGTGCGTACCAAGCGCTGGCGAACGGGGGAGTGCGCATGCCCCTCACGCTTGTTGAGGGCTGCGAGCATCCCGATGGAACCGTGACGCATCTTCCTCCGACGGAAGGGGTCCGGGCCGTCTCCGAGTCGGCCGCTGACACCACGATCGCCATGCTCGAGAGCGTCTCCACCGACAGCGCTATCGCATCGCTCGTGAGCATTCCGGGATACCGCGTCGCCGCGAAGACAGGAACCGCGGAGGTCGCGCAGAACGGCCGCTACACCGACGAGCGCATCATCTCGGTGGCCGGAGTCGCGCCGGCAGACGACCCACAGTTCGTCGTTGTCGTGACCTATGGCAGGCCCGATACGATGAGGACGTCGGCTACCGCGGCTCCCACATTCCGGTCGATCATGACCCAGGTCTTGAAGACATTCCGGGTTGAGCCGTCGGCCACGCCGGCGCCGCGTCTCCCGATCACCTGGTAGGCGCGCTCACGAAGAGAGGTCGCGTTGTCTGGTCAGGCCCCTGCTGTGCTTCGGCCGGAGCGACTGGCTCCGCGATCGGTCGCCGAGCTGGCGTCGATGTTTGGGTTCGATGTCGTCGGCGACGTGCAGGGCGCTGCAGTGACCGGTGTCGCCGTAGCAGCCTCCCATGTGTTTCCGGGCGATCTTTACGTTGGAATGCGCGGGGCGAACGCGCACGGTGCGGACTTCGCCGATGAAGCCCGTGAGCGCGGTGCCGTCGCCATACTGACTGATGCTGACGGTCGGGTGCGTGCTGCCGCCTCCGGACTCCCGATGCTGGTGTCACCGGAACCTCGTGTGCAGCTGGGCGCAGTGTCAGCGGCCGTCTACGGCACGGCGGATGCGCGCCTGTCGCTCTTCGGAGTGACAGGCACCAATGGCAAGACCTCGACGGCCTACCTGCTCGACGCCGTTCTGCGCCAGCTGGGACGCCGCACAGGCCTGAGCACGACGGCCGAGCGGATCATTGACGGAACGGCGTACCCCAGTAGGCTCACGACTCCGGAAGCGCCCGAGATTCACGCGATGCTCGCCTTGATGAGTGAAGACGGTATCGATGCCGCGACTCTTGAGGTCAGCGCGCAAGCACTGCAGCGGCACCGAGTCGACGGGCTCGTGTTCGACATTGTCGGGTTCACGAACCTGAGTCACGACCACCTCGACGACTTCGGCACGATGGAGAACTACTTGGCCATGAAGGCCGCGCTCTTCTCGCGCGATCGCGCACGGCGCGGGGTCGTCTCGCTCGACTCGTCATGGGGTGACGCCTTCGTCGCTGCTGCTGAGGTCGACGTCGTGACCATTTCGTCGCGACCGTCCGTTGACGCGGACTGGCGCGTTCTCGTCACCGATGAAGAACCGGATCGCACATCGTTTCGACTCTCGGCCCCCAGCGGCGAGGTCATCGACGCTTCCGTGCCGGTCATTGGAGTGCACATGGCTGCGAACGCTGGGCTCGCGATTGCCATGCTCGTCGAGTCGGGAATCCCTCTGCCGACGATCGCGGCGGCGCTCGGCAACGAACCGATCTCGGTATACCTTCCGGGTCGCGCCGAACGGGTGTCGGGCGATCGCGGCCCGAGCGTCTACGTCGACTTCGGACACAGTGCTGATGCGTACGCGACCACGCTCGCGGCCGTTCGTCGCTTCACACGAGGGCGATTGATCATCTTGTGCGCGGCGAACGGCAATCGCGACGCAACGAAGCGGGCCGACATGGGTCGCGTCGCGGCTCTCGGGGCTGATGTCGTCATTGTGACTGACCACCACCCGCGATTGGAGGACCCGGCAGTGATCCGCGCTGCCCTTCTCGAGGGAGCACGTTCGGCAGGGTCCCCGGCTGAGCTCCGGGAGATCGCGTCACCCGAAGAAGCGATCATTGAAGCCGTACGGATGGCCCACGAGGGTGACACGGTGCTCTGGGCGGGGCCCGGACACCTCGACTACCGCGATGTTGGCGGCACCAAGATTCCGTTCTTTGCCCGCGACCTCGCGCGCGCTGCGCTGCGCAATGCCGGGTGGTAGTCCGGTGAGCGGCGACGCCCTTCGGGTGCTCGATGTTGTGCACACGCTCGCGGGCTCGAGCATCACGATTGCCGCAGGCTCTCTCCAACGAGAGTTCACGCTCAGCGGCCTCGGTGAGGTCGTCGTCGATCGCGCCGTGCGCAGTGTCCGCGAACAACTCGAGTCGGGCATCTCGCTCGACGATGCTTCTCCATCGAACGATGTCAGCGACATCCCCCGACGCACGCAGCGTCTGCGCGGGGTTAGCGGGTGCACCGTCCTCGATGACACACGAGCGAGCACGCCCGAGGAAGTACGCGGGTCGCTGCGGGTGTTGGCCGACCTCGGGCGCGGCGGTCTGCGGACCGTCGCGGTGATCGGCCCTCTGGCCGTCGATGAGCGCGATCGACTTGACGAACACGACGCGCTCGGTCGCATCGTGGTGCGCCTTGACATCTCGCAATTGGTCGTTATCGGGCAGGGTGCTCGACATCTCTACATGGCGGCGAGCTTGGAAGGATCGTGGAACGGCGAGTCTGTGCTCTTTGACGATGCCGAGAGCGCGTACGATTTCGTGCGTGCGACGACTGGGCCGAACACTGTGATCATGGTGAGTGGCGGCGCCGCTGGCGTTGACCTCGCCCCGCTTGTTGCCCACCTTCAGGAGGTCTCCGCGTGATCGCCCTCTTGCTGGCTGGCGCCTTCTCGCTCGCTTTCACCCTGCTGATGACCCCGCTCTTCATTCGCCTGTTCGGGCGCATTGGCTGGGGCCAGTTCATCCGCGAGGATGGCCCGCAGTCTCACCACACCAAGCGCGGTACGCCGACGATGGGTGGCATCGTCTTCATTCTCGGTGCGGTTCTGGGCTACTTCTTCGGGCACATAGTGACCGGGGAGCGCATCACCGTCAGCGCTTTGCTCGTGCTCTTGTTGATGGTGGGGCTCGGCATCATCGGGTTCATCGACGACTTCACGAAAACGCGCAACCAGCGAAGCCTTGGTCTGGGTGGATGGGCGAAAATTGCCGGCCAGGCAATCGTCGCGTCGGTGTTCGCCGTTCTCGCGCTCTCTTTTCCCGATGAGAACGGAAAAACACCGGCATCCACCGCGATTTCTGCCGTCCGGGACATCTCCTGGCTCGACTTCGCGGTGTTCGGAACCATCGGGGCGTTCATTGCATTCGCCATCTGGGTCAACATCATCGTGGTGAGTACGTCCAACGCCGTGAATGTCGCGGACGGTCTTGATGGGCTGGCGACCGGGGCATCGATACTCTCGATTTCGGCCTACATCTTCATCGGGTTCTGGCAGTTCAACCAGTCTTGCAACAACGTGTTGCTCGACCCCGCCGTGCGCGATCGATGCTATGACGTGCGCGATTCGCTCGATCTCGCCGTCGTCTCGGCGGCCATCGCGGCAAGCCTTATCGGCTTCTTGTGGTGGAACACCTCGCCTGCTCAGATTTTCATGGGTGACACGGGCTCGCTTGCGATCGGCGGCGCGCTCGCAGCCCTCGCGATTCTGACGCACACGCAGTTGCTGCTGGTTCTCATCGGCGGACTCTTCCTTATCGTCACCGGATCCGTGATCGTGCAACGCGCGTACTTCAAGATCACGCGCGGCAAGCGCATTTTCTTGATGAGTCCGTTGCACCATCACTTCGAACTCAAGGGCTGGGCAGAAGTGACCGTCGTCGTGCGGTTCTGGTTGATCGGCGGATTCTTCGTTGCGCTGGGTGTCGGTCTGTTCTATCTGGAATGGGTAAGTCAGTAGCCGTGGGCCGTGTTGATTCGCTGACGAGCTGGTACGACGACTGGTCCGGCTTGCGCGTTGTCGTGCTGGGGCTTGGTGTGACGGGCTTCTCGGCCGCAGATACCCTCGCCGAGCTCGGTGCGACGGTCGTCGTCGCTACTCGCGACCCCGACCATGATCGAGCGCTGATCCTGCCCGTCATCGGTGTCGAGCTTCGAGAGCTTGCCGACGACGAGACCGTTCCGGCCGAGCTCGACGACTTCGACCCAGAGCTCGTGATCGTCTCGCCCGGGTACAAGCCCGATCACGCTCTCGTGACTTGGGCCTACCGGCGCGGTACTCCGCTGTGGGGTGACATCGAACTCGCCTGGAGAGTGCGCGACAAGGTTGGCCCGCCCGCAGAGTGGATCCAGATCACGGGCACCAATGGCAAGACGACGACCACGCAGTTGACGGCCGCCATGGTGCACGCTGATGGTCGCCGGGTGGCACCGTGCGGCAACATCGGCGTTCCCGTACTTGACGCAATTCGCGATCCGGCTGGCTTCGATTTCTTGGTCGTCGAGCTCTCGAGTTTTCAATTGCATTGGATGCCCGACTCGGGCCCCGGCGCGGTGCAGCCTCTGGCGAGCGCCTGCCTGAACCTCGCCGAAGACCACTATGACTGGCACGGGAGCCCCGAAGCGTACGCCGCAGCGAAAGCCAAGGTGTACGCGGCAACGAAGGTTGCGTGTGTCTACAACCTGACCGACGACGCCACGATGCGCATGGTCGAAGAGGCGGAGGTTGCCGAAGGGTGCCGGGCAATCGGCTTCGGGGCGTCGGTGCCCACCCCGAGCAACGTGGGAGTCGTCGACGAGTTCGTGGTCGACCGCGCTTTCCTCGATGAGCGTCAGCGCAACGCTCTCGAGCTCGCGACTCTCGATGACGTGATGGCGGCGGGCCTGGCAACACCGCACGGTCTTGCCAACGTCCTCGCTGCGTCGGCACTGGCGCGGGCGGCCGGTGTCGAACCCCGTTCGATTCGGGACGCTCTGCGAGAGTTCACCGTCGACGCGCACCGCACCCAACTGGTGCTCGAGGCCGACGACATCGCCTGGATCGACGACTCCAAAGCCACCAACCCGCACGCAGCTGCGTCAGCGCTCAGCGCCTACCGCTCGGTCGTGTGGGTCGTCGGTGGGCTATTGAAGGGTGTCGACCTCGCACCACTGGTGCAGACGCATCGTCATCGGTTGCGCGCCGCGATCATTATTGGCACTGAGCGCGATGCCGTGCGGGAAGCATTCGAACGACACGCCCCGGGGCTGTCACTGTTCGAGGTAGACCAGGGCGAGACTGAAGACGTGATGCCTGCTGTCGTGCGGCTCGCAGCCGGAGTTGCCTGTGCTGGCGACACCGTGTTGCTTGCGCCGGCAGCAGCATCGATGGACCAGTTCATCGACTACGCAGATCGGGGCAACCGATTCGCTGCAGCGGTGAGGCACCACGTGAAGGGAGAGTCGGATGACCACGGTCCGACCTCCGCGCCGCGACGGAGCGACTGAGCCGACACCTGATCGGCGGCCCCGACGTGTCGTGGTCGCTGTGCGGGCCCTTTTCGGGGCCGATCGGCCCGATGTCATGCTTGTGCAGGGCACGACCATTTTTCTTGTCCTGTTCGGCCTCGTCATGGTGCTCTCGTCATCGGCCGTCACCTCGAGCCAGGCCAACAGCGGCGACTTTTTCGCCGTGTTCGCGAGGCAAGGGCTGTTCGCACTCATCGGGATTCCGCTCATGCTCATGCTCTCCCGTGTGCCGGCAGTCTTTTGGCGGCGTTGGGCGCGCGTCGCGGTCATGGTCGCGCTCGGTTTGCAGCTATTGGTCTTCACCGGACTCGGGTACGACTACGGCGGAAACCAGAACTGGATCTCGATCGGCGGCCTGACGGCGCAGCCGAGTGAGTTTCTCAAGTTCGCTCTCGTGATCTGGCTCGCCACGGTGCTCGCTGATCGGGCAGACGGGTTCACCGATTGGCGCAGCGTGCTCGTGCCGGCGATCCCGGTGTCGGCCATGGCGATTGCGCTCGTGCTTGCGGGTCAAGACCTCGGCACAGCATCCATCATGGTCGTCATCGTTTTTGCCGCGCTGTTCTTCGCGGGGGCGCCCGTCGGAAAGCTCGGGGTCATGCTCGTCGTTGTGGTTGCGGGCGCTGTTGCGTTCGCGTTCTCCAGCGCGTCGCGGTCGGATCGCATCGACGTGTGGCTCAACGGCTGCTCGCCTGAGGACTACGAGCTCACCTGCTGGCAATCGATTCATGCGCTGTGGGCCATGGGATCGGGGGGAGTCTTCGGGCAAGGCCTCGGCAATTCCGCCGCAAAGTGGCGTTGGTTGCCGCACGCTGAGAGCGACTTCATCTTCGCCATCATCGGGGAAGAGCTCGGCCTTCTCGGCGCACTCGTCGTGCTCGCTCTGTATGCGGTGCTGGCCATCGGCCTTATTCGACTCGTGCGCGCCCACGATGATCCGTTCCGGCGCATCGCGACAGGCGCTGTACTGGCCTGGATCATCGGGCAGGCTTTCGTCAATATCGCTGTCGTGCTCGGGCTGCTTCCTGTTCTGGGTGTGCCGCTTCCCTTCATCTCCGCGGGAGGCACCGCGCTCGTGTCGTCGCTCGTGGGTATCGGTATGGTGCTCTCGTTGGCACGCAGCCGGCCGAGCCCGACTCGACAGGTCGGAGTGACATGACGACTGCTCTGCTCGCTGGAGGCGGAACGGCTGGCCACGTCAACCCACTTCTCGCTCTCGCCGAGCGGTGGCGGTCTGACGAGCCGGCCGCCACGATCATTGTGCTGGGTACGGCCGAAGGGCTGGAGTCACGGCTCGTGCCTGCGCGCGGATTCGAGCTCGTGACGATTCCACGGGTTCCGTTTCCCCGGCGACTGAACGGCGCGGCCCTGCGGTTTCCGTCCCGGTTTCGCGAGGCAGTTCGGCAGACCCGCACGGCTATTCGTGAGCGGGGAGTCGATGTCGTGGTGGGCTTCGGCGGGTACGCCTCGGCTCCTGCCTACGTCGCAGCGTGGCGCGAGAGCATTCCGATCATCGCCCACGAGGCCAACGCGTTCCCGGGAATCGCGAATCGCCTCGCAGCCCGTCTCGGTGCGGCTGTCGGAGTCACCTTCGCTGGAACCCCCGTGCGCGGTGCCCGCGTGGTCGGAATGCCACTGCGACCAGAGATCTACACGCTTGATCGCGCCGCAACGAAGGCCGATGCGCTCCGCCACTTTGGCCTCGACTCGTCGCGACCGGTGCTTCTCGTCACCGGAGGATCCACGGGCGCCCTCCGCCTCAATGACGCCATTAGCCAGGGTGCGGCGGGAATCGTGGAAGCGGGGTGGCAGGTCATTCACTTGACGGGCACCGGTCGAGGCGGAGTCGACCCGCACCTGAACGGGTTCGTGAGTCTCGACTACTGCGACCGCATGGACCTTGCGTTTTCGGCCGCCGACCTCGCGCTGTGTCGAGCGGGTTCTGCCACCGTCAGCGAGCTCACGGTGATCGGCCTCCCTGCCATTCTCGTTCCGTATGCGGCCGGCAACGGTGAGCAGCGGCTGAACGCCCGCGGTCTGGTATCGGTGGGTGCCGCGCGACTCGTCGACGACGATCGAGTGAGCGCTGAGTGGGTGGCCGAAGAACTCGTGCCTCTGATCTCTGATCGCGCCGAGATCGCGCACATGGCCGCCGCCGCTCAGTCGCTGGAACGTCTCGACGGCGCCGCCGAACTCCTGGCTCTTGTGCGCCACCACGTCGCATCGTCGAAGCGCGTAGGGTGAAGCGCGATGATCAAGCCCGACCCCTCTCTCGTTTTTCCCGAGTCACTCGGGCGCGTTCATTTCGTCGGCATCGGCGGTTCGGGAATGAGCGGGATTGCGCGCATGATGCATGCCCGCGGAATACCGGTCACGGGTTCTGACCGCTCTGATTCTGCCGCTGTGCGGGCTCTGCGTGACCTCGGCATCGAGGTACACATCGGACACGACGCCCGTCATGTGGGAGATGCCGACACCCTGGTCGTCACCGGCGCACTGTGGCTCGACAACCCGGAATACCAAGAGGCGCTTCACCGCGGCCTGCCGGTGCTTCACCGGGCGAACGCGCTTGCGTGGCTCGTGCGAGACGAGCGCCTGGTTGCGGTCGCGGGCGCTCACGGCAAGTCGACGTCGACAGGGATGCTCGTGACCGCACTTCGGGCACTCAAGCGTGACCCGTCGTTCGTCAACGGCGCGGTGATTCAGGGCGCCGACACGAGCGCGGCGTGGGGTTCGGGCGATCTGTTCGTGGTCGAGGCAGACGAATCAGACGGCTCGTTCTTGTTCTATGACGTGGCCATCGGTCTGATCACCAACATCGACACCGACCATCTCGATCACTATGGCGACCAAGAAGCCTTGGAAGGTGCGTTCGAGGCCTTTGCCCGCCGATCACGCGACCTCGTGGTTCTCTGGGCAGATGACAGCGCTTTGCGGCGATTGCACGCGCGACTGACCGACGAGGGGGCGGCCGTTTCCGTCATGACCTTCGGCGAGGCGGTCGATGCCGACGTGCGACTGGTGGAGATCTCGGAAACAGGCCCGACCCGCTTTCGTGTGGTGATCGATGGCGACGAGTTCACCGGAGAGCTGGCCATCCCTGGGCGGCACAATGCTTTCAACGCGGCCGGCGTGATCGCGGTTCTCGTGGGGTTAGGAATTCCGGCACTCGACGCTGTGCGCTCACTCGATGGGTTTGCGGGCACGCAGCGCCGTTTCGAAGCACATGGGCTTGCCGACGGGGTGCGGCTGTACGACGACTACGCGCACCATCCGACGGAAGTCGAGGTGGCCTTGCAGACGGCGCGGTCGGTCGTCGGAGACGGTCGGGTTATCGCGATCCACCAACCGCATCTCTTCAGTCGCACCCAAGCAATGGCCGGGGAATTCGCCGCGGTGTACGAGCGCGATGCCGATCACACTGTTGTCCTTGACGTCTATGGCGCCCGCGAAGACCCGATCCCCGGGGTGACCGGAGCCCTCGTTGTCGACAGCTTCGACGACCCGAGGCACGTCGATTACCGCCCCGACTGGCAGGCCGCCGCCGAGCGCATTGCAGAGATCGCACGCCCCGGTGACATCGTCATGACATTGAGTTGTGGCGACGTTTATCGCATCATTCCTCTGGTCCGCGCGGCCCTGGAGGCACGGGAGTCCGAAGCAGTCGCGCCGTGAAGAGGCCAGAAGGCCATGACAGCGCAGAACGCGCCGGGGCGAACGCCCCGACTCGGCCGCCGCGAGGCGCGGCTCGCGAGAACACAGCCACCCGCGACCAGCGCCGGTCATCGTCAGTAGCTTCTCAGCCGCCGCCAATCGCACCGCGTCGGAACGCTCCACGTGCCACCACAGAGTCGCCCGACCGTGATGCGCGGGCTGCGGCACGCAGTCGACGCGCGGCGGAACGGGCCGAGCGTCGGCGATTCACACGACGCAGTCGACGCCGGAGGCTCGTTGTCGCCGCGAGCGCCGTTACCGTTCTGGCGCTTGTGGGGGGCGTCGCCCTCGTGACACTCTCGCCCTTGATGTCGCTGTCCACGATCATCGTCGCCGGAACCGTGAGACTCGATGCGGCCGAGATCGAGTCTGCCCTCGACGATCACCTCGGCACTCCACTCGCGCTTCTTGACGACGGCCAGATTCGCGAGGACCTCGGCGGCTTCGCGCTGATTCGGTCGTTTTCGACAGAAGTGGTTCCTCCGCAGACACTGATCGTGCGACTCGTCGAGCGGCAGCCGATCGGAGCAGTCGCGCGGGGGGCGGCGTGGGATCTCGTCGACGCGGCGGGAGTAGTCGTGGAGTCGTCGGCGGAACGCCCGGCGGGCATCCCGTCGATTCTGGTCGACACCGCTGATCCGGATGCCCTGCCGTTCCGCAGCGTCGCGGCCGTCTTGCTCGCGCTCCCGCCGGAGTTACGCGGCCGCATCAACGAAATCTCAGCGACCACGCGCGATGACGTCACTTTCACGATGTCAGGAGCCGGTCACCGTGTCATCTGGGGGAGCGGCGAGCGGTCGGAATACAAGTCGCGAGTTCTGGAGGCCGCGATCGTCGCCACCGACCAGAACGTCGCGTGGGAGTACGACGTATCTGCTCCCGACAGTTTGGTCGTGCGCCGCCTCTAGCGGTTCAGCAGGTGTCGGGCCGTGTGCACGCGACACGCGGCGAGCCTGCGCGGTTGCGATCGATGTGACCTTTACCGTCAAGTCAGCAGTACATACTGAGCATAACTTTAGCCTTCAACGTGAAGGTTAAGGTTTACCGCGGAAGGCTCCGACGTGACCACGAACCAAAACTACCTTGCCGTCATCAAGGTTGTTGGCATCGGCGGCGGGGGAGTGAACGCCGTGAACCGCATGATTGAGCTCGGCTTGCGCGGTGTCGAGTTCATCGCGATCAACACCGATGCTCAAGCTCTGCTCATGAGCGATGCCGACGTCAAGCTCGACGTGGGCCGAGAGCTCACGCGCGGCCTCGGAGCCGGTGCTGACCCGGAGGTGGGGCGTCGTGCCACCGAAGATCACGCGGAAGAGATCGAAGAGGCGCTCGCGGGTGCCGATATGGTCTTCGTCACCGCCGGCGAAGGCGGCGGCACGGGCACGGGCGGAGCACCGGTGGTCGCGCGCATCGCGAAGTCGATTGGCGCGCTCACTATTGGAGTCGTGACGAAGCCCTTCGAGTTCGAAGGCAAGCGGCGGCAGGCGCAAGCCGATGCCGGCGTGGCCGCGCTCAAGAACGAGGTTGACACGCTCATTGTCGTCCCCAACGATCGTTTGCTCGAAATCAGCGACCGCGGAATCTCGATGCTCGAGGCCTTTGCGACGGCCGACCAGGTGCTCCTCGCGGGTGTTCAAGGAATCACCGACCTCATCACGACCCCGGGCCTCATCAACCTCGACTTCGCCGACGTCAAGAGCGTCATGCAGGGCGCGGGCTCGGCACTCATGGGCATCGGCTCGGCGCGGGGCGCCGACCGCGCGATCAAGGCGGCGGAACTCGCCGTCGCGAGCCCCTTGCTCGAGGCGAGCATCGACGGCGCCCACGGTGTGCTGCTCTCGATTCAGGGTGGGTCGAACCTCGGCATTTTCGAAATCAACGATGCCGCCCGGTTGGTGCAAGAAGCCGTTCACCCCGAGGCGAACATCATTTTCGGTGCGGTGATTGACGACACCCTCGGTGATGAAGTGCGGGTCACCGTCATCGCCGCAGGCTTCGACGGCGGAGAGCCGACGACGGTGCACCGCGATCGGCGTACATCATTCGTACAATCGGGCGGCCAGCGGGCACCCGAACCGGGTGAGTCATCGGCGCCCGTCGAAAAGCCGTGGTCGGATGGTGCTGATCTCGGGGCGACGGCGCCGATCGACCCGATCACGCTCGACGACGATGATGACCTCGATATTCCCGATTTTCTGCGCTGACCACGCGCCCCAGCGATGACGACGAAGGCTTCCTGATGACGGCCGTTGACGCCGATCTGGCTGAACGATATGCGAACGTCTTGCACGGCATCGAGACTGCGTGCGCGACGGCGGGTCGCCCGGCGGACGACGTCACGACGATCGTCGTGACCAAGTTCCACCCCGCATCGCTCATCGAGCAATTGGTCGAATTGGGCGTAAGCGACGTGGGTGAGAGCCGCCATCAGGATGCAGCGCCCAAGGCTCTCGCGCTGACACACCTGCCCCTCACCTGGCACTTCGTCGGGCAACTCCAGTCGAACAAGGTTCGCGCTGTCACGGAGTATGCGCGCGTCATCCATTCGGTCGATCGGCCGTCGCTCGTTGGTGCGCTGGGGCGACTCGACCGGTCGATCGACGTCTTTCTTGAGATCAATCTGACCGATGACCCTGCTCGCGGCGGCGTCGCCCCCTCGGAGGCGATGGCATTGGCCGAGAGTGTGCTTGAGCACTCGACTCTCCGCCTACAGGGTGTCATGGCGGTGGCGCCCCTCGATCAGCCAGCGCGCGCCGCCTTCGCTCGCCTGCGCGAGGTTTCCGACCGCGTTCGTCGGCTGGCTCCGCGCGCGACGAACATCTCGGCGGGCATGTCGGGTGACTACGCCGACGCCATTCTCGAAGGCGCGACACACCTGCGCATCGGCGCGGCAATCACCGGAAAACGACCCGCTCAGGCCTAACCTCGACAGTGTCACGACCGGTAAGGACGAAACATGAGCAACCCACTGCGCAAGACCATGGTGTACCTCGGCCTCGCCGACGAAGAGGTTGAGTACGCGCATCCCGCCGCCTCTCCTGCAGTGGCTGTCGCCGCGCCTGCGGCGCAGCGTTCCTCGGTCACGCCGTTGCGGCGCCCAGCGCCTGCCCGTGCGACCGCGCACCATGACATGAACGAGATCCTCACGGTCCACCCGCGGGCGTACAAAGATGCGCAGCAGATCGCCGAGAGCTTCCGTGAGGGCATCCCCGTCATCATGAACCTGTCGCAAATGAGCGAGCCGGACGCACGTCGTCTCGTCGACTTCGCCAGCGGCCTCTCTGAGGGCCTGTACGGCCGCATCGAACGGGTCACGAGCAAAGTCTTTTTGCTGTCGCCGGCCCATGTGGCGACAACGGGCGACTCGGCCGAGGTTGAGCCTGACGTCGACGCGTCATTCTTCTCGCGCGACTAATCGTCATCGCGTCTTCTACCAGGCTGACACCTGAGAGACTAGATCTGTGACGCTTGTCTTCTCGATCATCCTGAATGTGATCTACGTCGCCCTTCTCGTGGTGTTCATTGCGATGTGGGCGCGATTCGTGCTCGACTGGATCCAGGTTCTGAATCCCGGCTGGCGCCCTCGTGGCGTGGTGGTTGTGCTCGCTGAAGTGAGCTACACCATCACTGATCCGCCCATCAAGGCGGTGCGGCGCGTGATCCCGCCGTTGCAGCTCGGTTCTATTCGGCTCGACCTTGCTTGGACGATCGTGTTGATCGTGCTACTGATCCTGATGTCTTTGGTGAGTGGGCGCTGAACCGAGCATTCTGAGGGGTATCCGGGGTACGCTGAATGACACGGATGTGACGCATGTGACGAGTTGTTGCTAGCGTTACTCCATCGTTATTCAACCGCTCCAGAAAGTTTCGAGGTGACGCGCATGGCTCTCACGCCCGAAGATGTCGTCAACAAGCGTTTCCAGTCGACCAAATTCCGCGAGGGTTACGACCAAGATGAGGTCGATGACTTTCTTGACGAGATCGTCGTAGAGCTCCGCCGCCTCACTCAGGAGAACGACGAGTTGCGGCAGCGACTGGTCGCCGCTGACGCCCGCATTGCAGAACTTCAGCGAGGTGCTGTTGCATCGCAGGCGATGCAGGCCCCCGCCCCTATGGCCGCGCCTCCTGCCCCCACTTTCGAGACTCCGGCGCCCGCGATGATCGGCTCCGAGGCCTCCCCAGACACCAACAACCTCTTGCAGCTCGCGCGTCGTCTGCATGAGGAACACGTTCGCGAAGGCCAGACGAAGAAAGAGCAGCTCATTGCTGAGGGTGAGGCTGAGGCTGCGCGCATTGTTGCCCAAGCCGCCAGCGCTCAGCAGGGACAACTGCAGGTGCTCGAACAAGAGCGAATCAGCCTGCAGCGCAGCGTTGACGAGTTGCGTGTCTTCGAGCGTGAGTACCGTCAGCAGTTGCGCACCTACATTCAGGGTCAGCTGCGAGAGCTCGAAGGAACAGCGCAGCCGGCAGGCGTGCCTGCCGCGGCAGGAGCACCTCAGCAGATGGCGACGCAGGTGCCGAGTTACGAGCAGAGCTACCCCGGCTCGGCTCCGGTATATCCCGCGCCCGGCTCTGCTCCGTCGTACCCCGCCCCGCAGTCTCCGCCCCCGGGTCAGTACCCGGGCTACGGCTCCTGATTCATCCCGCCAGAACGGCTCACGGAGCGCGACGATGACAGAGTCGCGCTCCCTTCCCGTTCCTCCCGGTCGGGCGGGAGAACGGGTGGATGTCGCGCTCGCGACCCTGCTCGGGTTTTCCCGGACGCAGGCTGCTGAGATTGCCGACGTGGGAGGCGTGACGCTCGACGGTCGCGTTGTCGGAAAGTCTGACCGTGTCGTAGCCGACGCGTGGCTCGAGGTGACGTGGGAGCCCCGCCGAGAAGCTCGTATCGAGCCGATCCCGGTAGAGAACCTTCGGATCGTCTACGACGATGACCATCTCGTGGTGGTGGACAAGCCGGTCGGGGTCGCCGCTCATCCCTCCGTGGGATGGGACGGGCCCACCGTCATCGGCGCGTTGGCCGCCGCGGGATTCCGCGTGGCGACGTCGGGGCCACCCGAACGTGCGGGAATCGTGCATCGACTCGATGCGGGCACGAGCGGACTCATGGTCGTCGCGAAGTCTGAAGCTGCATATCACGAGCTCAAACGCCAGTTTCATGACCGCGAGGTTCACAAGATCTACCACGCCGTGGTGCAGGGGCATCCCGATCCCTCGTCCGGGACGATCGATGCGCCCATTGGCCGACACCCCGGGAGTGCCTGGAAGTTCGCTGTGGTCGCGGGGGGCAAGCCCTCGGTGACCCACTACGACACGCTCGAAGCGTTTCCCGGTGCCTCACTGCTCGAGATCCACCTTGAGACCGGCCGCACCCACCAGATTCGGGTCCACATGGCAGCGCAGCGTCACCCGTGTGTCGGCGACGCGATGTATGGCGCAGACCCGGTGCTGAGCACTCGGTTGGGGCTCGAGCGGCAGTGGTTGCACGCGATGCGGCTCGGGTTTCGGCATCCGTCGACGGGCGATCGCGTCGAGTACACGTCGACGTACCCCGACGACCTTCAGCACGCCCTCGATGTTCTGCGCGAGGGGTGACGCGCCTATCTCGCGAGCCGGAAGCGAGTGCCGCCACGACCTAGACTGAGGGTCCAGGTTTACCCTTCGGAGGCCCCGTGACCACTCGAGCAGACTCGTTCGTGCATCTGCATGTGCACAGCGAGTACTCGATGCTCGACGGCGCTGCCCGCGTCA
>CAYWZI010000003.1:0-41337 GCA_964462815.1 uncultured Microbacteriaceae bacterium | reverse complement strand
TCACGTTCTTCAACCAGGCCTGGCGGGCCAATGACCTGAAGAAGGGCGTGCGCGGCATCTTCGCCGGCAAGGTCGGCGAGTACCGGGGCGCACGGCAGCTCGCCCATCCCGACTACGAGCTCTTCGAGGCGGGCGATGAGCGCGACTCGGGGCCCGAGGCGAAGAAGTGGGCGATGATGCCCATTCCGATCTACCCAGCGACCTCGACGGTCGCCAGTTGGCAGATCGCGAAGGCCCTCAGCGTCGTGCTCGACACGTTGCCCGTGCTCGATGACCCGGTGCCGGCTGAGGTACGCGCGGCGTTGCGCGCTCCCGACGATGACACCCCCGAACTGCTCGACCTCACGACGGCCTACCAGTTCATTCATCGGCCCGAGAACGATGGCCAGTGGCGCCGCGCGCGCGACACGCTGCGCTTTCACGAAGCCTTCGTGCTGCAGGCCGCCCTGCTGCAGCGGCGGGCCGCCCTGCGCGAGCAGCCCGCGACCCCGCGCACGCCGGGTGCAGAGCTCGTCGGCTTCGACGCCGAGCTGCCCTTCACCCTGACCGACGACCAGGTGCTCGTCGGTGACGAGATTGCGCGCGACCTCGCCTCCGACGCGCCCATGAACCGGCTCGTGCAGGGCGAGGTCGGCTCGGGCAAGACGCTCGTCGCCGTGCGCGCGATGCTCGCCGTCGCCGAGAGCGGCGGGCAGAGCGCCTTGCTCGCTCCGACCGAGGTGCTCGCAGCGCAGCACCTCCGAAGCATCGTTCAGACTTTGGGGCCTGATCGGGCCGCTCGCCTGCGGCCCGTGCTGCTCACCGGGCAACTGCCGATGGCCGAGCGGCGCAAGGCGTTGTTGGCGATCGCGAGCGGAGCATCCCGCATCGTCATCGGCACTCACGCCCTGCTCGGCGACCAGGTGCAGTTTGCCGACCTCGGCCTCGTGGTCGTCGATGAACAGCACCGCTTCGGCGTTGAGCAACGCGAGAGCCTGCGTCGCAAGGGCGCCCGGCCGCCGCACGTTCTCGTGCTGACGGCCACGCCGATTCCACGCACGGTTGCGATGACGGTGTTTGGCGACCTCGATATCTCGACGATCGCGATGCTGCCCGCGGGTCGTACGCCGATCGTGAGTCACGTCGTGCCGCTCGCCGATAAGCCCGGCTGGTGGAACCGCGTGTGGGAACGCCTGGGTGAAGAACTCGCCCAAGGCCGCCAAGGGTTCGTCGTCGTGCCGGCGATCGACCCCGCGACGCGCGAAGACGACCCCGATGCACTGGCCGATGACCCGACCGATGGCTCTGCCGACGATGTGGATGCTGTGGCGCGCCCGCCCGCAACCGTCGCCGAGCTGACGCCCCTGCTGCAATCGCATCCCGCGCTTGCCGGGCGCCGAGTCGAGCCGCTGCACGGCCGCATGGCGACCGACGAGAAAGACGCCACGATGCAGGCCTTTGGCCGCGGCGAGATCGACGTGCTCGTCGCGACGACCGTGATCGAGGTGGGCGTCGACGTGCCGAACGCCTCAACGATGGTCGTCGTCGACGCTGATCGGTTCGGCGTGAGCCAGTTGCACCAGCTGCGCGGCCGCGTGGGGCGCGGCGGTGTGCCCGGGCTGTGTCTGTTCGTGACCGCCGCGGTGCCCGAGAGTTTGGCGCGCGAGCGCGTCGAGGCGGTCGCCTCGACGCTTGACGGCTTCGAGCTCGCGCAGGTCGACCTCGAGCTGCGGCGCGAGGGAGACGTGCTCGGCGCGACCCAGAGCGGCGGACGCTCGAGCTTGAAGTTGCTGCGCGTTGCGACCGACGGCGACCTCATTCTCGCGGCGCGCGAGGCCGCGGCCGGGGTGCTGGAGGGGGATGCGACGTTGAGCGGGCATCCGGCGCTTAAGGCCGCGCTCGATCGCCGCCTGGACGACTCGGCCCGCGCCTATCTCGACATGAACTGAGTCATGACGACCGAGTCGAGCGCGCTCGATTTCGTGGCGCGCGAGTCGCGAGGCAGGATAAGCGTGTGAGGGTCATTTCGTACAACTTGCGCAAGCACGCGGCTCGGGGCGAGCTCGAGAAGCTTGTCGCGACGCACAACCCCAACCTGCTGTGTTTGCAAGAGGTCGACACCGATGACCTGCCGCACGAGCTCGGTGCCCTCACGCTCGCCGACGCGACGCGCCTTAACCGCCTCGGCCTCGCGATCTTCTACAACCGTGAGCGCTTCGAGGCGCTCAGCACGAAGGCCTTTGCCTTGAAGCGCTCGCTGCATGACGTGATCGCGAAGCCCGCGCACGAGCGGCTGCTCGGCAGCCACCTCATTGACCGCGTCCACGACCGCGAGCTCGTCATCGGCTGTTTTCACGCAGCACCGCTCACGGCGCTCAACTCGCTGCGCCGCACTCAGATCCGGGCCGCGCACGTCGCTCTCGACAGTTTCGGGTCGACGTTACCCACCCTGATGGTGGGCGACTTCAATTACCCGATCTTCAAAGACCACTTGTCGACGAGCGTGCAAGAGACCGGGCACGAGGTGACCCTGAGCGACGCGCGCACCTACACGCGGTACAAGTTCTTTCGCGGGCACTTTGACTTCGCGACCTCAATCGGCCTCGACATCACCAAGGTCACGACTCTGCCTCAGGGCCAGTCAGACCACTTGCCCATCTTGGTGACAGCGAGTTATGCCGCGCCCGACGGCGTGAACGCGTCTGCCCTCGTTGGTGACGACGAAACACCCCGGTGATCTGCGATCACTAGGCTGATCACATGAGCACCATTGCCGTTGTTCCTGGGTCGTTTGACCCCGTCACTCTCGGGCATCTTGATGTCATCGAGCGTGCAGCGGGCATCTTCGACGAGGTGCACGTCGTCGTCGTGCACAACCCCGCGAAAGAGGCGATGCTGCCGATCGCGCAACGGGTCGCGCTCATCGAACAGGCTGTCGCCGATCGGGCGCTACCCGACACGATTCACGTCACGAGTTGGAGTGTCGGCCTCCTTGTCGACTACTGCACCGACGTCGGTGCGAGCGTGCTGGTCAAGGGTGTGCGCAGCCAGGTTGATGTGGCGTACGAAACTCCGATGGCGATCGTCAACCGAAACCTCGCCGGAGTCGAAACGATCTTCATGCTGCCCGACCCCGCGCACGCGCACGTCTCGAGCTCGCTCGTGAGGCAGGTCTCAGCACTGGGCGGAGACGTGGCTCCCTATGTGCCACGGGCGGTCGCCGAGTACCTCGACACCGTCGCTCGCGACTAGCCGTTCGCGAGCGTCGTCGTCACAAGCCGCTCAGGCCGTTGCCAACGAGCACGACGCCGACGAAGAGCAGAATCGCGCCCAGCATCGCCGAGTTGTGCCTGACCAACCAATCGCGAACACGCTCGAGGCTGCCATGCACACGCTCGCCGGCGATGAGGAAGGCGATCACCGGAGCGCCGAGCGAGATCGACGCGACTGCAAGAAACACCCCGAGAGCGACGAGCGCTTGAGCGCCGACCAGCCCCGCCGAGCTCGCGGCGACGCCCGAGCCGAAGGCCAAGATGATGTTCTTCGGCTTCGTCGCGGCCAACACCAGGCCGAGCGCGAATGATCGCAGGGCCGAGAGGTTGTCGACGTGGGACATCCAGCCCGGCAGGACGAGTTCATCGTCGACACTCGGTCGACCGCGCCACTGGTGCGCGGCGAGCGCGATGCTCATGATGCCGAGAACGATCAAGGCGATCGGGCCAACGAAGCCACGGACGCCCGCATCGGCGGGCACGAGTCCGGCGAGGAGGAAGCCAGAGATGCCCATGATGGCGACGCCCGCCGCCCAACCGAGAACGAATCCGATGCTGGTGGCCCGTGGGTAGCTCGACAGCAACATGACCACGACAGCGACGATGCCGAACGGGCTAAACGCGATAGCGATCGCGAGCGGCAATGTCTCGCCAATGACTCCCAGCACGTCCGCTCTCCCCGAGGCTTAGGCCCCCAGCGTACCGAGGGCTTTGCCGATCAAAAGCACGCCGACGAGAAGCAAGATGACTCCGACGACCGCGGAGTTGTTGCGCACCATCCAGTCGCGAAGCTGGTCGAGTGCCGCGCTGATGCGGTCGAGTACGACGAGCGACAGAATCACGGGAACCATGATGGGAATGGACGCGACGATCGCGACGGCCACGAGGACGATCGCGGCCTCACCGCCCGAGATCGCCGTTGCCTCGACGCTGACACCCACTCCAATGCTCAGCACGAGGTTCTTGGGCTTTATGCCGCCGAAGAACGCACCCAGCGAGAATGCTGACCGCGCGGTGATGCCCTCGACCTTCGCAATCCACCCCGGCAACTCGAGTTCGTCACCAGGCTGGGGTCGCGAGAGCCACTGCCGCACCGCGAGCGCGACGGCGACCACACCGAGCGCAAGCAGAATCCAGGGGGCCGAGATCGACACGTCGTCGTCGCTGTGGGGGAGTACCGAAGCCAGCAGGAAGGCCGCCGCCGACACCGCCGCTACCGAGGCAATGAAACCCAGCAAAAAGGCGAAGCTTGCCGCCCGCGGTTTCGCCGACAGCAGCATGAGCACAACCGAAGCGATCGCGAGTGGGCTGAGTGCGATGGCGACGGCGAGCGGCAGAACCGCACCGATGGCGTCCAGCATGACGAGCCTCCTCCGTTCACGGAACGACAGCGTGTGCGCGAACGCGCGAGCACCTCACAGTGAACACCAGTGATCACTGCGGCACCAGTAGCTAGTCTGGCCCACATGGGTGCATGGGGTTCCGGAGCGTTCGAGAACGATGCCGCGGTGGATGCCGTCGACGAACTCGTCGACGGAACCTTCTCGTTCGACGAGTTGCGCGACCTTATGAGCGTGCCGTACCTCGAAGAGCCGGGCGGGTCGATCGCCCTGGCGCTCACCGAGGTCGCCCTCACCGCGCTCGGGCGCATCGATCCTCCCGCCGCGCTCGATGAGGTCGACGTTCGACTGCTCTCATCCCAGTTCGACGGGCACACCTACGACCTGATCCTGGCTGCTGCCGAGCGGGCGGTCAGCGCCGACGGCTCTGAACTGTATGAACTGTGGGACGAGGCAGGAGAAGACGACCTGCGCGAGTGGCTCACGGCAAGCCTGACGTCGATCGAGGCGCTTCGCGCCGCGGTCTCTGACTGACTCCGAAATCTTTGCTTGGATTCTGGATACCGTATGCGAGAATGGACCTCATGACACTCCCCTTGACCCTTGGGTACAAAGCTTCCGCTGAGCAGTTCGACCCGCGCGAGCTCGTCGAGATTGCTGTCGCGGCCGAAGCGCACGGCATGCAGTCGGTCGCGGTAAGCGACCACTTTCAGCCCTGGCGCCACACCGGCGGGCATGCCCCGTTCTCGCTGACGTGGATGTCGGCGGTCGGCGAGCGCTCGTCGAGCATCCGCATCGGAACCTCGGTGATGACGCCGACCTTCCGTTACAACCCCGCTGTCTTGGCGCAGGCCTTAGCGTCGATGGGCGTCATGTATCCAGACCGCATCTTCCTCGGTGTCGGAACGGGCGAGGCGCTCAATGAGGTGGCGACGGGCTTCAAGGGAGCGGGTGAGCAGGAGTGGCCCGAGTTCAAAGAGCGCTTCGGGCGCTTGCGTGAGTCGATCGAACTCATGCGCCAGCTCTGGACCGAAGACCGCGTCAACTACCGCGGTCAGTACTACTCCACGCACGACGCGTCGATTTACGACCGCCCGGAGAATCCGGTACCCATCTATGTGGCTGCCGGCGGGCCATTCGTCGCGAAGTTCGCTGGCAAGGTCGGTGACGGGTTCATCTGTACCTCGGGTAAAGGCGTCGAGCTCTACACCGAGCAGCTGATCCCCTCCGTCATGGAGGGCATCGAGCAGGCGGGCAAGAGCCCTGACGACGTGGATCGCATGATCGAGATCAAGCTCTCGTACGACACCGACTACGACGTGGCGCTCAACAACACGCGGTTCTGGTCGCCTCTGTCGCTCTCGGCCGAGCAGAAGCACGACATCACTGATCCCATGGAGATGGAAGCGGCGGCGGATGCTCTGCCGATCGAGCAGATCGCCAAGCGCTGGATCGTCGGCAATGACCCCGACGCCGTCGTGGCCGATATCGGCAAGTACGTTGACTGGGGCATGAACCACCTTGTGTTCCACGCACCGGGCCACGATCAGCGTCGCTTCTTGGAGCTGTTCGAGCGCGATATCGCACCGCGTTTACGGGCCCGCGCCTAGCAAATTCGGAACGCCGTCGAGGAAGCTCCGCTGCCGTCGCGATTGCCGACGATTTCTGAGAACACTCTCTTTCGTTTCTGCTTGACTCTCTCCCTGGTTGAGGGTTTGACACTGGGAGAGTCATGTTCAGCATCGGAGACTTCGCCACGTTCACGCACGTGTCGGTCGCTGCTTTGCGCCTCTGGGATGCGCGCGGACTCTTGCGGCCCGCTCACGTCGACGAGCGCACGGGCTACCGCTACTACCGAGCCGATCAGGTGACTGCCGTGCAGCGCATTGAGGCTTACAAGCAATTGGGCTTCACGCTTGCGCAAGTGGGCGGCTTGATGCTCGACCCTCCGTCAGCTGACCAATTGGCGGGCATGCTCGCCTTGCGGCGCGCTGAAGCGATGGCCGAACAAGAGCGCACCACGCAGCGTCTGGCGGCGATCGAGGCGAGGCTCCGGATTCTCGAAAGGTTCGACCCCATGTCACCCTCCTACGACATCACCCGCACGACGGCACCTGCCGTGCACCTCGCTGCGATTGCGCGCCACCTCGACGCGAACGAGGATGAGCCCGACCGCTTGTTCACGGCATTCGGCGAATTGTTCGGCGAGCTAGCCGAGCGCCTTGCGATCGCCGGCGTCACGCCGATCGGCCCCGCATGGAGCCTCTACGAGCGCTCTGACGACTCGGGCATCACGATCCACGCGGCGCTGCCCGTCGCGCCGGGCGCGACCGTCTCTGAAGGCGTCATCGAGATCATCGATCGACCCGACACCGATGTCGTCTCAACCGTGCACCTCGGCGATGTCCCACAGATGGGCGCGGCCTACGCGGCTCTCATGGAGTGGCTCGAGGCGAACGGGCTGTCGCCGGCAGGAGGCTCGGCCGAAATCTCGCTCGTCTGGCAACCCGAGAACCCGACCGCCAACGTCACCGAGCTTCAGCTCGCGATCGCACCGTAGGAGGTTCACCGATGGCCATGACCCCGCGGCAGAAGTTCGCCCGCTATACCGAGCCAACGACGACCAAGCTTGAGAAGGGCTTTGCCGGAGTTCCGGCGGGCGCCCTTCTCCACATCTCGACACCCGCCGCGCTTGATGCCCGTATCCGAGCGATTCCGCCCGGCGAGACCCTCAGCCTGGTCGACCTGCGACGAGAGTTCGCCGAGGTGAACGACGCTGACGCGACCTGCCCTGTGACGACCTCGATGTATGTGCGCATCGTTGCTGACGTGGCCTTGCTCGATCTTGAGGAGGGCGCGTCAGTCGATGAGATCACGCCGTTCTGGCGCGTCGTCGAGCCAGATAGCGCGATCGCCAAGCGCATTGACGGCGCCCGCGATTTCATCGTCGACCGGCGGAGAGCCGAAGGCATCGGCTGATCGGGGGAGACCCCCTGGTATCCTGGAAGACGGTCTCGGCCCGCACAACGGTTGCCGCGACGTACCAGGGGGTCTCACACTCATGCCCAAGCATCAGCACCGTTCTGCGCGCCCGACCTATCGGCGACACTCGTGGTCGGCGACTCGCACCGTGTTCGCGTCGATCATGGCTGGCCTCGTGCTCATGGCGACACTCGGCTTCTCAACGCCAACGCGTGACGAACTCTTCGCTGCGTACATCGACGAGAACGCACAGCCGCTCGTCGTGGCGGCGGTGGATGCTCTGCCGCTCGCCGAGCGCCACGACTTCGATGCCACTCCCGGGTACGAGACGTTTATCGCCGGGGGCACGAACTACGACTGGGCACAACTCGTGCTGCTCATGGGTGAGTTCCCGCTTACTGAGTCGAACGTCACGGTCGTGACGCGCTGGATGCGGCAAGAGAACTACGTCGATGCGTGGTGGACCCGCAACAACCCACTGAACAACGGCTGGGGCTCTGGTGGTGGTGGCGGCACGGGGCGCTATTCGACACTCGTCGACGCTGCCGAGAACGCTGCCGAGGCGCTCAACACGCTGGGCCGATACAGCGAGATCGTCGCGACGCTTCGCGCTTCGGCGCCCACCGAGGACGTGGAACGGGCGATTTGGTTTTCGGGCTGGGCAACCGGCATGTACAACAACGGTGCCCATTGGTCATACGTCGAGGTGCCGGTCGTGACGGCGCCCCCGAGCGCCTGGGGCCGATAGCTCCCAGGCGCCCGGATCGCGCGGGTCATCGTTCGCGTTACCGTGGCGGCAGCATCGTCAGCAACCGACGCTGCTCGTGCCGCGCGCGACGCTCCGCTGTGAGTTCGTACGACACCCGTCGAGCGTGACTCTCTCGAGAGTCGAGCTCGCGGGGTCGACGACTCCACGCCACAAGGGCGACGCCCAGCCGCAGGGCGAGGCGGTCGACGAGGCCGACGCGCTGCGCGCGAGCGCGGGTTGTGCGCGGCGGACTCGGGGGGTGCTGGTGGTGACGGCCCGGATGGGTCGTCGTCAGAGTGCTGTTCATCGAAAGGGTTCCTCACTGCTGTGGAAGGCACGGTTGTGCCTTCCGCTCGAGAGCTCCGCTCGTGGCGAAGCCGGGAGTGACGGCGCGCGTAGGCGCAGGTGCCGTCGGTAGCGCTGAATCGGCACCCTGGATCAGGCGCAGTCGACAGAGCTGGGGCGGATTCGAATGAGCTCGAATCGGGCTTCGAGAGCGACGCCACCGGCAGAGCGCGGGCGGCGAGTGTGCTGCTGCCCGATCAGTCGGTGAGGTCGCCGACGAAGCCGGCGGTGGTGGGAATCATTCCCTTGGTGATGGTGATCAACACGCTCGGTCTCCTTTCGTCGTAGTGGCGCTCAGAGAACCTAGCGTGCGCGACGGCCGAGATGCAACGAGCGAAACCCGACGTATCGCGACCGATGCTGTTTCGTTACAGTGGCCGCATGACTCAAGCCACGTCTCCCACTGTCGACCCGCGCCGCCCCGGTGGGGTCACGTTCATCGGGATCCTCGCCTACATCGGCGGAATCGTTGACATCATCGGCGGCTCGATGCTGCTCGTTCTCGTGACGGGTGCCGCGATCGTGCAGAACCCTGTGCCCGGAGGGCTCGTCACGGCGATCACGATCATCGCCGTCGGAATCGTCGTGGTGGCCGTCTCGGGCGGACTATTGCGCGGAAGCAACCTCTCGCGCCTGATCTTCACGGGCGTGCGTACCGTCTCGATCGTCACGCAGGTGATCGCACTGACGTCGGGAGGCATCGCCCTGTTCGCCGGAACTGTGAGCGTGCTGATCTCGGTGATCGTGCTCAGCTGGCTCTGGACTCCTCGTGCCAACGCCTACTTCGCCCTGGAGCGCGTCGCGCGCTCAGGATAATACCCCCTGGGGTATGCAGTAGCATGATCGTGACAGAGTCGAAGGAGTCACGATGTGCCAGAAAGTCACGTGCCGTAAGTGCGGCAAAGCCACCTGGAGCGGGTGCGGTCAGCACGTCAACCAGGTCATGCGGGGCGTTCCGCAGCGTGACCGCTGCCAGGGTCACGAGAACGAGCCAGGCTTCTTCGCCCGCCTCTTCGCGCGCGCGTAACGGGGAGGGCGGCCTCCCGCCCGCAACCGATCGAGCCCGTCGATCACGAGATCGACCATGAGGGCGTACTCGTCGTTGTGGTCGTGACGCTCACGAATCGTGATGCTAATCGCGGGGTAGTCGTCTCGAAGCTCGCCGTCGTAGAGTGCGCGCACGCTCTCGCCGAGAGCGTCTGCCGTCGGCCGACGAGCGTCTTGAGCGCTGAAGCCCATGATCGTGCCGTCGACGATGTGCAGGGCGTGGTGGGCAAGCTGGGGGGCGAACCCCGCGTCAAGCAGTGCACTCGTGATCGTCTCGGCGTACCGCAGTCGCGCTGCGCCGACCCTGGGCCGTGACGAGATGAGCTCCACCGCCCACGGCCGAGCGATCAGCGCGTCGTGAGCACGATGCATGATCGCGTCAAGACGTTCTCTCCAATCGGCGACCGCCGCATCATCGGGCTCGACCCAGCTCTGCACGACCACGTCGACCATGCCGTCGAGCAGAGCGTCTTTGTTGGGCACGTGGCGGTACAGCGACATCGCCTCCACTCCCAACTCGGTGCCGAGGCGACGCATGCTCAGCGCGTCGAGACCCTCGGAGTCGGCAAGAGCGAGCGCGGCCTGCACGACGCGGTCGTGCGTGAGGGCATCCCGTTTTCTCACCATGGATTCTCCTTGACAGTGCCGCGGTCGTGACATAGTTTACGGCGTAAGCATACACTGTAAGCAATCGAAAGGCACGTGATGAAGTCCGTTGTCGCAACGACCTATGGCGGCCCCCACGTCCTGCGGGTCGTGGATGCTCCGCCGCCTGTCACGGCCGAGAACCAGGTGCTCGTGCGTGTCGCTGCCAGCTCGATCAACCCGCTCGATCATCACGAGCTACGCGGCACGCCCTATGTGGTGCGGATCATGCGAGGCCTGCGCGCCCCCAAGCCGAGCGGCCAGGCCATGGGGTCGGACGTCGCGGGTGTCGTCGAGTCAGTGGGCACGGGCGTCACGCGGTTCGCGGTGGGGGACGAGGTGTTCGGCTTCGGGTCGGGTGCCTGGAGCGAGCTCATGGTGGTCGGCGAAGCGGGCCTCGTGCTCAAGCCGGCGCGTTTGTCGATGACCGACGCTGGAGGGGTTGGCATCGCGGCCATCACGGCCTTGCAGGGTCTGCGCCGCGGGGGCCTGTTTGCACCGCTGACGTGGGGCCCCGGCGAGGTCGAGCCGATGCGACCGCGCGTGCTCATCATTGGCGCGTCGGGCGGCGTCGGCACCTTTGCCGTGCAGCTCGCCAAGCTGCTCGGCGCGCATGTGACGGCCGTGACGAGCACCCGCAACCTCGAGCTCGTGGCGCGCCTCGGCGCCGACGATGTCATCGACTACTCAACGACCGAGGTCACGCGCGGCATCGCGCGGTTCGACCTGATCTTTGAGCTCGCCGGCAACCGGCGGCTGCGTGACCTGGCGCGCATCCTGACACCGAAGGGTTCGCTCGTGGCGTGTGGTGCTCCGAAGGGGCAGTGGCTCGCGCCCCTCGCGGCGCCGGCAAAGATCGCTGTCGCGTCGCTCTTCTCGCGGCGCTCGTTCACCTCGTTTCTCGCCAAGCGCGATACGGCAGATCTGCAGGCGCTCGCGGATTGGCTGAGCACGGGAGCCCTGCGCGTCGTCATCGACGAGGTTTATCCGGTCGAGCGCGTCAGCGGCGCGGTTGCGAAGCTCGAAACCGGCCACGCCCGCGGCAAGGTCGTCGTGGCGCTCTAAGCGGGTGACCCCCGGAGCTAGGCTGAGGGCCGTCACCAACTCGCCCCTGAGGAGTTCGCATGTCATTTCAGGCATACCTCGATGCCGTCGAGGCCAAGACGGGCAAGACCCCGCGAGCGATCGTTGATGAAGCATTCGCGCGCGGCTATGACGACCCCAGTGTCAAGGCGGGAGTCATCGTGCAATGGCTGGCCGATGACTACGGGCTCGGGCGCGGGCACGCGATGGCGATCGTGCACGTCATCAAGAAGGGCCCCGTGATCGACTCCAAGCACGTGGGCTCGGGCGGCACCCACAGCGACCCCAGCAATGTGCTGTGGCTTGACGGCGTCGCAACAAAGCCGTAATCGACGCCGCTTAGGCTGGCACCGTGGTTGCCAACTCTGAAAAGCCCGTGATGCTCTTCGAGCGCGTCGAGCTGTGGGAACAGTGGCTGGAGGCGCATCCCGATCACCCGGGAGTCCGGTTGAAGATGCGCAAGAAGCGCTCGACCGCGCCCGGCATCACCTATGACGAGGCACTCGAATCGGCTCTGTGTTTCGGCTGGATCGACGGCCAGATCTACGGGCTCGACGACGACTACTCGCTGCAGGTATTCACCCCGCGTCGACCGCGGTCGGTGTGGTCGCAACGCAATGTCGGAATTATCGAGCGCTTGACCGAGGCCGGTCGCATGAGGCCAGCGGGCATCGCCCAGGTCGAGCGCGCGAGGGCCGACGGTCGTTGGGCCGCCGCCTACAGTCAGAAGAGCATGGTGGTGCCCCCCGACCTGCAGGCTGCACTCGATGCGTCGCCCGCAGCCGCGGCCACTTTCGCGTCGATCAGTTCGACGGCACGTTTCGGCATCGTCTTTCGCCTCGACGGGGTGGTGCGCGCCGAGACTCGCGCGCGCAAACTGGCGGGCTACATTGAGCAGCTCGAGCGGGGCG
This sequence comes from uncultured Microbacteriaceae bacterium, assembly GCA_964462815.1. Lineage (GTDB taxonomy): Bacteria > Actinomycetota > Actinomycetes > Actinomycetales > Microbacteriaceae > Microcella. The sequence goes on along the minus strand of CAYWZI010000003.1, from coordinate 28,985 downwards.
AATCACCGATCTAGCTCGTGTGCACCGGCACGTCGATCGCCCCCGTGCGCGCCTCGCGGTCGGTGCGGTCTTTGCGTAGCGCCGTGCCGCCGATGATGAGCGCGCACGCGATGATCACGAGGTTCTTGACGATGTACTGGCCCTCGAGGGTCAGGCCCCACGGCACGACCGTGAAGGTCACTGCAGGGAGCAGCACGAGCGGCAGGAACGTCGCCGGCATCTGCGGAATCAGCAACAGCAGCGCGAGGCGCGTGAGCGGCGGGAACAGAAAGGCGACACCGATCGCGACCTCCCAGAGCCCGATGAGCGGAATGATGATCTCGGGCGTGAGCCAGTAGACCGTCGCGGCGACGAGGTCGTAGGCCGGGCTCAGGTCGCCGACCATCTTGAGCGCGCCGAACCAGATGAAGACGATGCCCAGCGCGAGGCGGGCGAATTTGATGCCGAACGCATCCATGGTCCACACGACAAGCCGGTCGAACTTGTCGAGCAAGACTGCAATGGTCGGCATGGTGTCACTTTCTTCTCGGTGATTCGACGCTAAGTGAACCGCCTGGGTGAGTGGTGGTCGCCCGGTGTGCACCGCCTGACCGAGGCGGTAGCGTGTGGCCATGTCGTCATCGATTGCCGTCCCCACCATCAGTCTCGATCGCGACCCGGCGGTCGTCGGGCGCGAGTTCGACGAGACGCTGCGCACGGTTGGCTTCTTCCAGGTCGTCGACCACGGCGTCGATGCCGCCATTGCTGATGCCGCGTGGAACGCCGCTCGCGCGTTCTTCGACCTGCCGCTCGCCGACAAGCTCGCGGTCGAGCGCGCGCCGGGCGGGCTCTACGGGTACTTCCCGATGCGCAGCGAGTCGCTCGCCGCCTCCCGCGGCGACGTGACGCCGGGTGACCTGAAGGAGTCGTTCAACATGGGGCCGGGCATCCGCGATTCTCACGTGCCCGTCGATGAGACCGAGGCGGCCCTGTTCACGGCAAACGTGTGGCCCGTGGCCCTCCCTGAGCTGCAGCAGACCTGGCAGGCTTACTACGCCGAAATGGGTCGCCTCGCTGACCGACTCATGCGGATGTTCGCGCTCGGCCTTGACCTGCCGGCTGAGTTCTTCGCGCGACACATCGACGCGAGCCCGAGCGCGTTGCGTGCCATCAATTACCCCGAGCAGACCCACGCGCCCGAGCCTGGTCAGCTGCGCGCCGGTGCCCACACCGACTACGGCACGCTCACGATCTTGCGTCAGGAAGCCGGGCGGGTGGGCCTCGAAGTCCACGACGCGGCGACCGACTCGTGGCTGCCGATTCCGCCCGCAGAGGGTGCTCTCGTCATCAACATCGGCGACCTCATGGCCCGCTGGACCAACGATCGCTGGACCTCAACGCTCCACCGTGTCGTGAATCCGGATGCTGCGCTCGGGTCGACAGCAGCCGCGAGCCAGCGGCGCCAGAGCATGCCGTTCTTCCACAACGCCAACTATTCGACCATCGTGGAGTGCTTGCCCTCGTGCCTCGCCGAGGGCGAGGCGCCGCGCTATGAGCCCGTCATGGCGGGGCCGCACCTTGCGGGCAAGACGACCAAGAGCGTCTCGCAGGCGACAGCACCGTGACCGCGCCGGTCATCGGCTTCGCCGCCGCACTCGAACGGCTCGCACCCCGCGAGGCCGTTCGTCTCGCCGCACTCGCAGAACAGCACGGCTTCTCGGGCACCCTTGCGGCTGATGCTGCCCAACCGTTCACTCCGAGCCAAGGGCAGGCCTCGTTCGTCTGGAACGTCATGTCTGCACTCGGCGCACAGACCACGGGGGAGCTGGGCGTTGGGGCCATCGCGCCGACCTTTCGCTGGCACCCGGCTCTTGTCGCGCAAGCATCGGCGACATTGGCTGCGCTGTATCCCGATCGCCACTGGCTCGCTCTCGGCAGCGGAGAGGCGATCAGCGAACACATCGTCGGCTCGTACTGGCCTGAACCGGCTGAGCGCATCAATCGCATGTTCGAAGCTGTGAGCATTATCAAGAAGCTCTTCGCGTCTGGGCTGAGCGGCCGAGATGTGAAGCATGACGGCCAGTGGTACCAGCTCGAATCAACCCGACTGTGGACCAGCCCTGAGGCTGCACCGCCGCTCCTCATTGCCACGGCTGGCCCCGTCACGGCGCGCCGGGCGGGTCAAGTCGCTGACGGCTTGCTGGTCGACTCTGTTCCCTACGAGAAGCTCGCCAGCTTGCTCCAGCGCTTCGGCGACGGAGCCCGTGAGGCAGGCCGAGGCCGCGCTCCGGGGCACCATGCCCTGCGGTTGCACCTGTCGTGGGCCGAGTCTGAGGCGCAAGCGATGACCAATGCACTCACTGAGTGGCCCCAGGCAGGTATGCGCTTTGCCAAGAGTGACATTCGCTCGCCGTACGACCTTGAGCAGATCGCCAAGCTCGTGCGACCGGATGACTTCGACGAGCGGATGCTCATCTCGAGCGACCCGGATGCGCATCGTGCGAACATCCAGCGTTACCTCGACCTCGGCTTCACCCGCATCTACCTCCACAACGTGGGCCGAAACCAGGACGAGTTCCTGGCGGTCTTCGGCCGTGACGTGCTACCCGGGCTCAACCGCTAAGCGCGCCGCTTGGCGTCAGAGAGAATGGACCTATGCCTCCTACGCTTCCTGCACTGGCGGTCTTTGGCGTAGTCGGTGTCCCCGAGATCGTGCCGGGCGACGATTTGCCCCGGCTCATTGCGAATGCTGTCGCCGACGTTGTGCAGCCCGGCGATATCCTCGCCGTCACGAGCAAGATCGTGAGCAAGGCTGAAGGGCGAATCCTCGAGGCGAGCGATCGCGAGCAGGCCATCACCGACGAGACGGTTCGGGTCGTGGCGACGCGGACCCGAGCCGACGGAGGCACGACCCGCATCGTCGAGAACCGCCTCGGACTCGTCATGGCTGCAGCAGGGGTTGATGCAAGCAATACGGCTGACGGCACGGTGCTGTTGTTGCCGGTCGATCCAGACGAGAGTGCGGCGGCGATTCGCGCCGCGGTTGAGGCCGAGGTCGGCGCGCCGGTCGGGGTCGTCATCACTGATACGGCGGGTCGCCCGTGGCGTGAAGGTCAAACCGACATCGTCATCGGCGCGAGCGGCGTGCGTCTCCTGGACGACCTGCGCGGATCACACGATGCGGCCGGCAAGCTGCTCGAGGTTACGGCTCCGGCTGTGGGGGATGAGATCGCCGCTGCCGCTGATCTTGTTAAGGGAAAGAGCAGCGGGATCCCTCTCGCCGTCGTGCGCGGTCTTGATCGCTTTGTGGATGCGGATGCCCCGGGTGCCCGGAGCCTCGTGCGCCCGCCCGCCGACGACCTGTTTTGGCTCGGCAGTGCTGAGGCGCGTCAACAGGGTTATGACGAAGGCTATGTGGCGGGTCTCGATCACCGGAATCCCGCGTAAACAGTGACGGGGGCGGTACCCAGAGTCCGCCTCTTCCCGCCCAGCAGGGGTTCACTTACGCATCGTGACACCGCGTCAGTGCCCTACCGCGAGAATTGTGAAACCAGACTGCCCCGTACTCTGGATTCTGGATACTAAAAGCGGCATGATGTATTAACGATGCGCGCAGTGCTGTTCGACGCATCCGTCTACCCCGTCCACCCCCCGGATGAATGAGGAACCCATGAGAGAAGTCGCCGTCGAGTACTACAGCGAGGGTGACCCGATCGCGGGTATTTGGCGCACGCCGGATTCAGAAGGCCCTTACCGTGCGATCGTTCAAGGCCCGGGCTGGCTGGGGCTCAAGGACGCAAAGCTGTATGTGCGCTACCACGAGGCCCTCGTCGCGGCGGGCTTCGGTGTTCTCATCATTGACTACCGCGGGTTTGGAGATTCGGGAGGTGACCGAGGCGTTCTCTCGCCCTCGCGTCAGCTGCAAGATCTCGTCAACGCGGTGACCTACTTGACGACGCGCGACGATGTGATCGCCGATGCGATCGGCACGTTCGGCACGGGAGGCACCGGTGGTGGCAACGCCGTGCTTCTCGCCGGTGTCGATTCGCGGGTGAAGGCGGCGGTCAGCCAGGTTCCCGTCGCCGACGGCACTGACTGGTTGCACCGTATGCGTCAGGAGCACGAGTGGCTGTCGTATCTTGCCGCGCTTGACGAGGATCGCCGTCAGCGGGTGTTGACCGGCGTCGGCCGAACCGTTCACCCCCGCGAAGACATCATGGTGCCAACGCCGGAGCGTCGTGCTACGACCATCAAGGCCGATGTGGACGATCGCATCCCGAGCGCCATTTCGCTCTCGGCCGCCGAAGAAATCATGGCGTATCAGCCGATCGTCGCGGCACGCAGCCTACGCACCCCTCTCATGGTGATCGGTGTCGCCGGTGATGCAACGACGCCGACCGATCACGCCGAGGCACTGTATGCCGCGGCATTGGGGCCGAAGCAGCTGATCATGCAGCACCACACCACGCATTACGCGGCCTATGACCGCTACTGGGAACAGACCACTCCGCGCATCGTCGAATGGTTTGACCGCTATGTCCGCCCAGCGGATGTTGAGATCCGCACCACGCTGCCGGACGAATCCGGCGAGACCATCGAGCTATTGGAGGCCCCGGAATGACCATTGACCTTCGCTTGAGTGGGGGGCGTGTCGCGACACCCTCTGGAGTGATCGACGCCGATGTACTGGTGTCAGGAGAACACATCGCGGGAATCGTCTCGCGTGACACTGTCGTTGACGCGGCGAAGACCATCGACGTCACCGGCAAACTCGTGTTGCCCGGCATGGTCGACGTGCACGTGCACACGCGGGAACCCGGCTACACGCACAAAGAAGACATCTACACGACCACGCTGCAGGCCGCCGCTGGCGGCGTCACGACGATCTTCGGCATGCCCAACCTGAATCCCCCCACGATCGACACGCAGACGCTTCGTGAGGTCTTCGACATGTACGCCGCATCGTCGATTGTCGACTACAACCACAATCCCGCGCCGACCAAGCTCGACGAAGTTATGGGCATGAGCGAGATGGGCATCCGTGCCTACAAGATCTACATGGTCGTCGACACGGGGCGCACGTACCCGCACCCCGCCGGCACCGGCATGCACGATCACGGCCACTTGCTGCAGCTCATGGACGAGATTGCCAAGACCGGCAAGCGCTTCATTATTCACCCGCACGACCAAGCGCTCATGGACTACATCGAGGGCGAGATCCTCGCGAGGGGTGAGAACACTCCCCAGGGCTACGCCTCCGCATACGCCGCTCGCGAAGGAGTGATCTGGGACACCGCCATCGATCTCGTCATCCGCCTCGCGGAAGCGTCGGGATGCCCCATCCACATCGCCCACATGCAGACGCGGCGTTCCATCGACGCGGTGCGTCGAGCGAAGGCACGGGGCATTGATGTGACCTGCGAGGTCAATCACTGGGCCCCCTATCTCTCCACCTGGGACGACGTCGAGAAGCTGGGACCATACGCGCTGTCGTACTGGGTTCCCGATGACGCTCGGGCTGCTGTCTGGGAGGGCATGCGCGACGGAACGATCGACATGGTCTCGTCCGATCACGCTCCTCACACTCGAGAGGACAAAGAAGTGGGCTGGACTGCGATGTGGAGTGCGCACACGGGCACTCCGGGCATCCAGTACTACTACCCGCTGCTCCTCGACTCGGTCAACAAGAACGAGCTCACGCTCGATCGAGTCGTCGAAATGGTGGCCACGAGCCCCGCGCGCGAGTTTGGACTCGCCGGGGTCAAGGGCGCTCTCGTCGTCGGCGCGGACGCCGATATTGTCGTCGCCGACATGAACGCACCGTGGACCATCAAGAACGACGACGTGCTCTCGAAGATCGGTTGGACCTGCTACGACGGCCGAGAGATCTCCGCTCGCATTGATCTCACCTACGTTCGCGGCCACGAAGTGTTCGCTGATGGTGTTGTCACCGGCCAGCCCGGTACCGGAAAGCTCGCGTTGTCGAGCACTGACAGAGAAGGAAACGCACGATGAAATTCGGACTCCTGCTGCCCCACTTTGGCGAGGAAGCCAGCAAAGAGAAGTTGCTGGAGGGCTCGATCTTTGCCGAGAAGATGGGCTTCGACTCCGTCTGGGTGCGTGATCACCTCGTCTTCGAGCCGCACGGCGAGATGGAAAAGCCCAACCGCACCTTCTACGACGCTATGGTGACGCTCACGGCGATCGGCGCGGTGACGGAGAAGATCGAGCTGGGCACTGGCTCCCTCATCCCGTTCCGCCACCCGCTCGTCACAGCACTCATGGCCGGCACCATGACGCAGTTGCTCGGTGATCGCTTGATTCTCGGCTTCGGTGCGGGAACCTTCGACCACGAGTTCGACGCCATCGGCTGGGGTGACCTCGATCGCGTCGAGATGGTGCGATCGAACGCGGAGATCTTCAAGCGTGTGTTCACCGAGAATGACGTGACGTACGACGACGGCATCTTCAAGTTCGAGAACGTCACGATCGAACCGAAGCCCGTCGGTGGCCGCATTCCCTTCTGGTACTGCGGCGCGACCCCCCGTTCGGCGCGTCTCGCGGTCGAGTACGCCGACGGCTGGATGCCCGGTCGCATCTCGATGGCAACACTCGAGAAGCGCATCGACACCATGAAGGAGCTGTCCGCCGAGGCAGGCCGCACGCTTCCGACGATCGCCATCATTCCGCCGACGAGCATTGAGTCGACGCGCGAGGAAGCTCTCAAGCACGTCAACATTCCCGGTCTGTTGGCCTGGGCCAACAAGGCGAAGTTCGCGGTCAAGCCGCCGTCGGGCACGTTCGAGACGGTCGACGACCTCGAGGGCCAGTTGATCCTCGGAAACCCTGAGCAGGCCGTCGAGCAGCTCAAGAAGTTTGAGTCGGTGGGCGTCGAGCACTTGGTCTTCGACTTCCGGTTCAAGTTCGACAAGTACTTCGAGCAGATTGAGCTCCTCGGCACGGAGGTACTGCCCAAGATGCGCTGACGTTCGTCATCGTGACTGTGGGGCGATCTCTTCGTTGAGATCGCCCCACAGCGCTGTGTGCGACTGTCGTGACCTCACCGGACGCGGCCCGGCGACGAACGACGTCAGGCGCGTTAGTCGCTGGCCTCGAAACGAACGATCCCGCCGACAACCGTCGTGAGCACTCGGATCTCGCGGAGCTGAGCCGGATCGATCGTGTACGGATCGTCGGAGAGAATCACGAGATCTCCGTAGGTTCCCGGAGTGAGGCTTCCCGCTTGCTTCTCATTGCCGGCGGTGTAAGCAGGACCGTTCGTCATCATGCGAAGAGCTGCGTCGACCGGGATGGCTTCCTCAGCGGTCAACGTCACGCCACCCGCTGTGCGTCGAGTGACAGCAGCTCCGATGCCGATGAACGGCGAGAGCGACGTCACGGGGTAGTCGCTGTTGATTTGCACATGAAGGCCGAGCTCGAGCGCGGTGCGCAGCGGCATGACTCCGCGCAATCGGTCATCACCAAACACCTGGCTCCAGCCGTCACCGATCTCATCGATCTCAGCGGGCTGGGTTGACCACACGAGTCCGAGTTCGCGCATGCGGTGCAACTGTCCCGGCGGCGGTGGGTAGTAGCCGTGCTCAATCCGGTGGCGCATTCGGGCGACCTCGTCCGGCGGGCCAATCCGAGAGAACGAATCAATCGCCATGTCAACGGCACGTTGACCGATCGCGTGAACCGCCACTTGCAGGCCTGCGCGATGTGAGGCGGCGACGGCGGCGTCGAGCTCGGCTTGATCGATGCGCAAGAGCCCGCGATTTCCCGGATGCCCTGGGTAGTCGTCGTACACCGCGGCGTTCCGGGCCAGCCCTGTTCCATCGATGCTGAACTTCACGCCGCCGAGAGTGAACCACTCGTCCCCGAGGCCGGTTCGTAGCCCGAGCGCGAGCAGATGCTCGAGTCGGGTGTCGGCTTCGATTCCTCTGATGTACATGCGCACACGAGTGGAGAGCCCGCCTTCCTCGCGCAACCTGAGGTAGTCGGAGATCTCGTCTACTTCGCGCGCCATCTCGTGAATGGAGGCGACGCCGCGCTCGTGCAGGTATCGCATGCCGGCCGCCAAGGCGTCGATGCGTTCGCGGTCGCTGTATCGGGGGATGACGGTGTCGCCACGTGTCATGTCGAGACGGAGCTTTCCCTGTTCGTGCAGCACACCGGTCGGCTCGCCGTTGGCGTCGAGGTCGATTCGACCACCGGGCGGCGCGACACTGTCACGAGTGATGCCCGCTAGCTCAAGCGCTTTCGTGTTGGCACACGCGACATGGCGACCGATGCTGCGCAGAACTACAGGGCGTTCTCCTGACACGGCGTCGAGTTCTTGACGAACAGGGAAGCGCCGTTCGGCAAGGGCGAGGTCGTTGAGGCCGTCACCTTGCACCCAAGCGCCGTCGGGCAGGCTCTCTGACTGAGCGCGGACCGCTTCGAGAACCTCTGCGATCGAGGTTGGGCGAATCTCACTGAAGTCGATGAGGAAGGCCCGCACGATCGTCGACCGCTTGAAGTGTGTGTGACTGTCGGTGAAGGCGGGCAGCACAGTGCGCCCGTGAGCGTCAATGACCCGCGTGCCCGGGCCCTGGAGGTCATCGAGGCTTTCGGCTGTGCCGATGGCGAGAACGCGGTCATTCTGGATCGCCACGGCCTCATGGATGCTCCCGCTCGAATCCAGCGTTCGTACGACCGCATTGCGGACGATGAGGTCGGCAACGAGCTGCGGCATGAGGTTCTCTGCCGATCAGTGCGCGTCGAAGATGGCTTGGAGGTCTGCCTGCGCCGTGATTCCTCGCGCGAGCGCGAGCGTCAGGAGCACGCGAGCCTTCTGCGACGTGAGGTTGTCACCCCGGACGAATCCATCAGCTGTATCGACGGGAATGCGTCCACCGCCGCCGCGATTAGTGAGGACGACGGCGACGCCCTGCTCGACAGCAGCGACGAGGGCGGGTTTCTGGAGGAAGTGCGGCTTGCCGCTGAACGAGAAGCCGTGAACCACGATTCCCGCAGCACCCGCCGCGACAAGAGCATCCACCGCGGCGCCGTCGGCACCGGCGTAGGTGGCGACGATGTCGACGCGGGGGAGTCCGCCCTCGGTCAGCGACACGGCAGATCGCGCGGTGTGCCGGCGTTCGGGCGAGCGATAAAACGTGACACGGTCTTCCTCGACGCTGCCAAGAATTCCATAGTCGCCCGAGCGGAACCCCCCGGGTCGTTGGTTGGTCTTGACTACTTCGCGGGCGCTGTGGATTTCTTCCCCGAGCAGCACGACCACACCTTTGCCGCTGGCCGCTGGGTCGCTCGCGACGCGCACCGCATCGTGCAGATTGCGATCGCCGTCATTGCCGAGCGTGCCGTGCTTTCTCTGCGAGCACACGAGCACCACTGGCTTCGTCGTGCGAACGGCAAGGTGCAGAAAGTACGCCGTCTCTTCTGCGGTGTAGGTGCCGTGTGTAACGACAACGCCGTCGACCTCGTCGTCGTCCGCGGCCGCCTGCACGGCGCGAGCGATGAGCGCCCATTCGACCGGCGTGAAGGTCTCGGCGCCTTCTCGGGTCACCTCCACGATTCCGCGCACTCGGTCGGCGACGCTTGCGTCGGGGTGAGCCGCCAGAATGTCGCGAATAACCGTTTCGATCGGCAGTCGTCCCTGGGGAGTGTTGGCGATGGTTCCGCCCGTCGACACGATCAGGACACCACTCATGATGCTCCCTCCGTCCTTAGATCTTGTCGGTGAAGTCGGCCCACTTGCTCACGCGGCGGTAGATCAAGGCAATGATCAGGGTGATGACAACCATGACCACGCCCATTGCTGCCGTGCGCGCCGTGTCGCCGTTCTCCCAGGCCTGCCAGATCGTGGTCGACAGCACGTTGCTTCGCGGAGTGGCCAAGATAAGCGGAATTGTGAGGTTCTTGATGGCCATCAAGAAGATCAAGACGAATCCGTTGACGAACGCCGGCAGCACGAGCGGCAGGACGATCTTGCGGATCGTTACTGTCCAGCCGGCACCACTTGTCGCGGCGACCTCCTCGAGATCGGCGCGGATCTGGGCGATGCCACCGGTCATCAGTCGCGACGAGAGTGCGAGCCACTGCGTCGCCAACGCGACGACCATGATCCAGATGGTCCCGTAGATCGGAATCGGCAGGAAGATGTAGATGAGCAGCACGCTCAGGGCAATGATGATGCCGGGCATGGCGTGCGGCGTGAACGCCAGCACGTCGAGCGGCGTGCGCCACTTGCTGCGAGTTCGCACCAGCACCCACGCGACCAAGAGCCCGAGAATCATCGTGACGAGCCCGGTGGCCGCACCCAGAATGAAGGTGTTGCCGAGTGAGCCGATGAACTGCGTATCGGTCAACAGGTTCTCGAACGCTTCGAACGAGATGCGCGCAATCGACTCGGCGCTCGGCACCGAGTAGAAGGGCTGAATGGCCGTCCAGAACATCACGAGTGCGGGCAAGCCGAACGAAAACATGATGAACACGATGTTGACGAATAGCGCTACCCACTTCCAGCCGCCGAGGTCGAACTTCTTCGATCGGTGGCTGTGGCCGCTCAGAGTGGCGTAGCGGTCAGAGTGCTTGATGATGTGGTTGTAGACGAGGAGTGGTCCGAGTGCGATGAGGATCAGCAGGATCGCGTATGCGGAGGATTGTCCGAAGTTCGGCAGTCCACCAGCCGGGGCCGCGTAGGTGAAGATCTCGGTGCTCAGCACGCGAACACCTCCCGGTAGCCCAATGACCAGAGGAACGTCGAACGACTCGATCACCGAGACGAACTGGTAGACAGCCGCACTCAGCAGTGCCGGGGCGAGCAGGGGGATGGCGATAAGTCGCATGGTCCGGCCGAATCGTGCCCCCGAGGTCGCCGACGCTTCTTCCACGCTCGCGTCCGCAGCCTTGAAGGCGGCAGCCACCAACAGGAACGTGATCGGAACCAGAGAGACTCCCTGCACGAAGGTCATGCCGAGCAACGTATAGATATTGAGCGGCCCTTCCTCCAGTTCTAACCCGAAGATGTCGCGAAACCACAGGTTGAGCACACCCGAGCGAGGGCTGAGCAGAAGCACCCACGCGATGCTGAAGATCACACCGGGCAAGCCGAGCGAGGCGATCACCATGATCGACACGAAGGCCTTGCCTGGCATGTTCGTTCGTTCGATGAACCATGCCATCGTGAGAGCCATACCAAAGCTGATGATGAGTGCTCCGACGGCGTAGAGCAACGTGGTGCCCATCACCTCGTAGGTCGAGGCCGAGAAGAAGACTTGGATGTAGTTGTCGAGCGTCCAGCTCGCGCCCTCTTCGAACGGGAGGTTGCCCTGGGTCTCGCGGAAGCTCGAGTAAATGAGCATCGCGAGGGGGCCGACGACGAGGTAGATGACGATGAACACGATGGCGGTGATGGCAATCGTGCGGCCGGATGCCTTTGACCGACGCTTTCCGACGCCGAACCGCTTGGGGTTCACCAGGGCTTTGTCGAGGACGGTCATGCGCGGGACTCGTCTTCGCTCGCGACGCTGGCCTCGGCGCCGATGAACTCGATCTCTTCGCTGATTCCCTCGCCCGAGTAGACGCGCACGGCAGGAATCGGAAACTCGACCACGACGTCTTGCGTGTCGACCACGTGGCCCCGAGAGCCCGTGCGGGCGTTGACCGCGAGCCCGTTGACGGTCAACTCATACTCGGAATACGAACCGGCAAACATGCTGACCCGAACGACACCTTGAAGCCGGTTCGGAGCCGATTTCGGCGCATCTTTCGCGGCCGTGACGGTGACATCTTCAGGCCGGATCGCTACCGACGCGAGGTCGCCGACTTTTGCTTGCTGAACTCCGTGCCCGGTCAGCTTTCCGAGCGGTGTGTCGACGGTGACCAGTTCGCCGTCGACACCCACGACCGTTCCTCGAACGAGATTCGTCGACCCGATGAAGGTTGCGACAAACTCGTTGACTGGCTGGTGGTAGATCTCTTCTGGCGTGCCCTCTTGCACAATCTTCCCCGCCCGCATGACGCCGATCATGTCTGACATCGAGAGCGCTTCGATCTGATCGTGCGTGACGAACAGCGATGTGATGCCGAGCTCGTGGTGAAGAATCTTGAGATCACGGCGCATACGTTCGCGAAGCTTGGCGTCGAGGTTCGACAGTGGCTCGTCAAGCAGAAGCACGCGCGGTTCGCGCACGATCGCTCGTGCGAACGAGAGCCTCTGCTGCTGCCCACCCGAGAGCTGCGTCGACATGCGGGACTCGTAGCCGGAGAGGCCCACCACGCTGAGCGCACGCTCAACCCGCTGCTTGACGTCCTTCGAGGAAACGCGGCTGGAACGGTTCGGCACTCGCAGGGGAAACGCGACGTTGTCAAAGACGTTCATGTGCGGCCATACCGCGTAGTTCTGAAACACCATGCCGATGTCGCGGGTGTGAGTCGGCACCGAGAACGAGCCTTCATGCACGACCGTGTCGCCCAACTGAATGGTGCCGGCGGTGGGCTTCTCGAGGCCGGCGATCGAGCGGAGAGTGGTGGTCTTGCCGCACCCGGACGGGCCGAGCAAAGTGTAGAAGCTTCCCTCCTCAACGGTGAAGGTGACGTCATTGACGGCGCGAGGGGCGGTTGTCGCTGTTCCGTACATTTTGACGAGGTTGTCAACTTTGATCATGAGAGGTCTTCCTGGCTAGGGGTGGACGCTGGTAGAGGCGTGGGCTCGATCACGAGTGGAGGGGTTTATCGAGGGTGACACCCCCGCGGCGCCGGGCCGGAGGTGCGTCTCGCTGGCGCCCGATGCGCCGACGACGGGGTCGTTACGAAGAAGGAGTCGGATGACCGAGAACGGTTGTGCAATCCGGGCGTGGGAGCGCAGGCAGTCACATGAGGGGACGTACGACCCACGGCGGCTCCTCCTTCATTGGATGACGACCGAACTGACTGTCTCAATCGGATCGACACAGTGTCAACCGGATTGCCTCAGTCTCTGGCAGTCGTGGCTACTGTGTCAAGGATACAATCTACGAAACCGCAGTTCTCGGCCACGATCCGGTGTCTGGTGAACGACGAAGGGCCCCACCCGAAGAGTTCGGACAGGGCCCTTCGCTATTCGTGAAGCTAGCCCGCGATGATCTGGGTCAGCTCTTCAATGGTCGCGTCGACTGCAGCGAGGTCATCCTCGTTCTGGATCTCGACGTAGATGGCGCCTTCCGGAACCTCGGGCAGCACGTTCGACTTGAACTCTGCTTCGAAGATCGCCGCGGAGCCGTCTTCGCTGGCGGCCCATCCGATGAAGCACTGCGCGGCGAGGGGCTGTTCGGCCTTCGCCAGAACGCCGAGCTGGGTTCCTTCAACGGGAATCACGTCGAGAAGCTTGATCTCGACGGGAGCGCCGTCAGCCTGGAACTCAGCCGTCTCAGCGGTCTTGGAGTTGAGCAGCACGTCACCTTCGCCCGAGACGAGGGCGGCGAGACCGGCGCTGGTTCCCTGAATGACGATGGGCTCGAGCGTGTCCATGATCTCCTGGACGACCTCGACGGTCTTCTCCTGGCCCCACTCCTGCGAGAGGAACGAGAACGGGCGACCGCGCGGGTCGATCATGAGCTTGCCTGTCCACGCCGGGTCAAGGAGTTCTTCCCACGTGTCGGGCAGATCGTCAGCCGAGTACTTCTCCGTGTTGAAGCCCAAACCGTAGGCAACCTGGGCGATTCGGACGGTGCCGAACTCGTTGACCAGTTCTCCATCGACGCCGATGGAGGCCCAATCGATGTCCGGAGCGATCAGGTCGCGCTGGATCAGCGGGGAGATGGCCGGCAGGTTTCCGTAGACCAGGTCGGCCGTGGGAATCTGACCAGCAGCATCCTCAGCGATGAGGCGCGGCGCGCCATCTTCACTGAGAATCGTCAAGACGGCGATGTCGACCTCAGGGTAGGCCTCACCGAACGCCTCGATGATGGGGTCGATGTTGCCGAAGTTGAGCCATGCCTCCGCCGTCTCTTCTTCGATGGCGGCGGTGCACAACTCGTCCAGGCTTGCGAAAGTCTGGGCGGGGGTTTCTTCTTCGGGCTCTGCCGCCGGCGCGCACGCGGCGAGCGGAAGAGTGATAACTGCTGCGAGCGCCGCGTACTTCAAGAAGCGTTGCGGCTGTGTTGACCTGTAGCTCATTGTGATTCCTCCTAGGCAGGGGGCGGGGCGGATGTCGAGTAGTTTGATCCACCCTGGCTACTGTGTCAAGGATACCGTTTACCAGTTTTCACACTCGTTACAAATGCGAAATGGTGCTGACGTGCCCGAGACCCGCAAGAATCAGGCCTGCAGCTCCACTGCGATGGTCTTGTACTGCGAGAACTCGAAGACCTCGTCGAGGCTGCTTTCACGGCCGAGGCCGCTCTGCTTGAACCCTCCGAACGGGGTTCCGGGAACCCTCCCGCCCGTGCCGTTGATCCAGACGTATCCCGCCTGAATGCGATGCGCGGTGCGGTGAGCCACATGAATGTTGTCGGTCCAGATGTTGGCGGTAAGCCCGAATACGGTGTCATTTGCTGCTGCAACAACCTCATCGAGATCCGTCCAGCTGAGTATCGACACCACCGGTCCGAAGATCTCCTCCGTCGCGATCGTCATGCCGTGCTCGACCCCGCGGAAGACCGTGGGGTCAACGAAATACCCCTTCTCGCGATCGCTTCGTCCACCGGCGAGGAGTTCGGCCCCTTCACGTTCTCCCGCCTCGATGTACCCCAGCACTCGCTCGTAGTGAGCCTGGAACGTCAGAGGGCCCATGTCGTTCTCGGGGTCAAGAGGGTCCCCGACGCGGAGTTGGTGAACGATCTCGAGAAGCGCAGTTGTGAACTGATCAACGATGTCGGCGTGCACAAAGACGCGCGAGTTGGACTGGCACGACTGGCCCTGCGAGCGAGCGAGGTTCATGCCCTTGACCGCTGCCCTGGCGGCCCGTTCAACGTTGACGTCGGGAAATACGATCATGGGGTTCTTGCCGCCCAACTCGAGCGTGACGTGCTTGATCGACTCCGCGGCAGAGCGCAAGACTCGTCGCCCGTTCGCGACACCGCCGGTGAAGGCCACGCGCGGCACGTGTGGATGCTCGGCAATGCGTGCCCCGGCGACGTCTCCCCGGCCGGTGACCACGTTGAAGACTCCCGGAGGCAGAATGCCCTCGGTCAACTCTGCGAGCCGGAGCGCGGACAGCGAGGTGTGCTCCGATGGCTTGACGACCACCGTGTTTCCGACCAGGAGGGCCGCAGCCGTCTTGCCGGCCGCGAACTTGAGAGGGTGGTTGAAGGCAATGATCCGTCCGACGACTCCGTAGGGTTCGCGCAGTCCGTAGGCAAACGCGTTCTCTCCGTTCGATACTGAACTGGCCTTCAACTCCGTGGCGAGGCCCCCGAACATACGGAGCTCTCGAACGGCTCCACGGACGTCGGCGATCATGGCAGCGATCGGGTTTCCCGAGTCGAGCACGTCGATCTCCGCGAGTTCGCGTTCGTGGTCCTGCAGCGCGTCGGCGAGCGCGAGGAGGGCATTGCCTCGCTGAAGCGGCGAGAGAGCGCTCCACGCGGGTAGCGCGGCGCGGCCCGCATCGACCGCGGCATCGACGTCGTCAACGCTCGCATCGGGAATCTCTGCGAGAACGTCTTCGGTGGTCGGATCGGTGCTCGTGATCGTTGCGCCTGATGAGCTACCCCGCCACTCGCCGCCGATATACATTCCACGCTCGGCCAGCGCCGAAAGAGAGTCGCGAGTGGTGTTCGACGATTCGGTTGCCATTTCGATCTCCTCTGTACGGTGCGGAATCACGGGGGTGGGTTGTTAGGAGTGCGCGGTGTGAACATCCACGACCGCAACGGCGCCCGCCTGCACGCGACGGACGGCATCGGCCAGCACGGTGGCGAGTTCGTTCGGGTCTGTTACGGGGTTCTCGGGCGCCCAGGCGCCCTGGGCTCGCGCGAGTGCGCCAAAGTCAATGATGGGTGGCGTCATCGACACCCCAACGTGCGCGCGGGAGACATCTCGGCCGCGGTGCCGTGCGACCTCGGCTTGGTGCACTTCATCGTTGAGGTACGTGGTGTTGTTGTTCACGATGACCAGCATGGGCACCTGGTGGTGAACGGCCGTCCAGAGCGCCCCCGGTGCGAACATGAAGTCGCCGTCGCCGATGATGCCCACCGCGAACTCGCCGCGATCACGCGCGGCGAGCCCGCCGCCCAGCAAAGCGCCGGGCCCGTAGCCCATGCCGCCTCCACCGCTGTGGCCGAGGTAGCGACCACCGCGATCGAATTTCCAGATTCCCTCGGGCCAGCTCCGTGTGTTGCGAAGGGTCAGCAGCCAGGGCAGCTGCTCGACGGCCGCGTAGGACTCGGCGATCAGCCGTGGGATCGAGATGGGCGTCTCGTCCCAGCGTTGCTCAAGCATCACGCGCTGCTGCTCACGAAGCCGAGCAACCCGATCAGTCATGGCAGCCCGGCGAGCATCGCGGTGAGCCGCGCGATCGGCGTCTTCTGACTCCACCATGGTGCGCACTGCGGTGACGAGCAACTCGAGACCGGCTCTCGCGTCAGACAAGAGCGAGACGTCGGCGACGGGTAGAGCACTGGCCGCATTCGCCCAGGGGCGCTCAAGGAGTGTGTTCATCGACAGGTCGATGACCGTGCGCCCGGGGACACGATTCTCAAGAGCCCGCCTCATATCGTGAAGGTCAACGGCGAGGATGACGTCTGCGTCTTTCGCGATGGCTCGATCGCCATTAATGCAAAGTGGATGCTCGGTCGGCAACGCTGAATGGTTGCGCTCGTCGCGACCTGGTGCTGCAAGGAGTTCCATGAGCTCGACCAGGAGCGGGGTGCACGCGGCGGTGGCGCCCACTCTGCCCGCGATGATGAGCGGAAGCTCTGCCTCGGTGAGCAGCCGGGCAGCATCGCGCACGTCCGCGTCGCGGGGGACGAATACCGGGGCGTATCGAAGATCGGGCGGGTTGGTGTCGAGGCCTTCGGGTTCAGGGTCTTCTTGCACGGCGGCATCAATAGTCACGTAGACGGGACCCTGCGGTGCCGAGCCGGCGACGCGTCGCGCGTGGACGATGGCATCGAGCGTGCCCTGTGCCGTTGTCGGGTCAGAGTCCCACTTAACGAACGGCCGCACGAGTTGAGACTGTGTGTTCGCCGAGTGGAACCAGTCAACGGGTCGGCGCCGAGCGGGGTCGATCGGGCCGCCCCCGCCAAGGATCACCATCGGCGTGACGTCGCACCATGCGTCGTAGACCGCCATCGAGGCGTGCTGGAGTCCTACCAAGTCATGCACGAGCGAGTACGCGACGTCGCCGACGGCCTTTGCGTATGCGTGCGACGCGGCGACCGCAATCTCTTCGTGGGTACACAGGATGATCTCGGGAGCGTCCAAGCGGTCGGAGTGTACGAGAGAGTCGTGGAGGCCCCGAAAGCTTGCGCCTGGGTTGAGGGGCAGATATCGGCAGCCCAGATTGGCGAGAAGATCGACAATCGCATCCGAGACGTAGCGACCGGCCGCATGATCAGGTGGGTCGTTCTCCTGTGGCTCATTGTTCACGACTACTCCTTGTCGGACAGCGTCCAGGCAAAGCGTGACCATCGATGCCCAACTCGCGGCATCTCGCATCGCGCGCCGAAATGTGGCTACTGTGTCAAGGATACATATCCCGGTGATCCCGGTACATGCTGAGCAGAAGACACCCCACAGGGCAAGGGAGCAGGCGCATGGCGATTCCGTCAGTGCTCAAGAACAAGCAGTTCGGCCCTTTCTGGGTGGGCACAGTGCTGGCCGAGGTCGGTTCTCGGGCTACCGTCGCGGCGAGTCTGTTCTTGATGTACGAGCTCACCAACTCCACCGCGATGGTCGGATTGGTTGGCCTGAGTCAGGCCGTAGCCCTCATCGTCTTGTCGCCACTGGGCGGGGTGCTCGCTGACCACCTCGATCGACGACGACTGCTCCAGGTGACGCAGGGAGTCGCACTGGTGGTGAGTCTGGCGCTCGGCGTCGTGACCATTCTTGGCCTGGTTGTGCCGTGGCACGTGCTCCTGGCCTCGCTCCTCGCGATGGCCATGTCCATGTTCGATCGGCCCGTGCGGCTCGCTCTCACCGCCGCCATCGTGCCGCGGCAGGATCTCGGCAAAGCTCTGGCGCTCCTCAACCCCTCACGCGAGATCGCCATCTTGATCGGGCCGGCGCTCGCAGGCGTGCTGATTGCGGTCGGCGGCACCGGCGTTGTCTTCATCTTTGCCGCGGTGACCTACGCAATTCTGATTCTGCTCCTCATCGGCATCAAGGTGACCGTGCGGGAGAAGAGTGATCGGGCTCCATTCTTCCAATCGCTCGCTGAGGGCGTTCGCTATGTCCGACAACGCCCGATCATCTGGTCGCTCATGGGCCTCGACCTCTCGCAGACCCTGTTTGGCGCCTATCGAGTGCTCCTTCCCGCTTTCGCACTCGACGTGTTGAATGCGGGCCCTGCTGGCTATGGGCTCCTGGCTGCCGCGCCGTCGCTCGGGGCCCTCCTCGGCACGCCGATCATCTATCGTCTTGCTCAACGACGGGGGAGCGGCAAGATCGTGCTGCTCTCAACCATGGCTTTTGGCCTCACGTGCGTGCTTTTCGCTCTGAGCCCGTTCTTCGCACTTTCACTGGTGATCGCGCTGGGCCTCGGATTCTTTGACGCGCTGGCGGCGACGATTCGCATGTCGGCGGTACAGCTGGAAACGCCGGATGAACTACGCGGCAGAGTGACCTCGTTGTATCAGCTGACGGGTCGAGGTGGTCCGGCGCTGGGCGATGCGAACATCGGTCTCATCGCGTCGGTGGTTGGCCCTGTGGTTGCGCTCACCGCCGGCGGACTCGTCCCGGTTCTGGCCGCAGCCGCCGTGTGGCGATGGGGACGCACGGTTCGCGACTACGAGTCGAAGATCGATGACGACGATGCCGACGGCACGACGCCCTAGTGGTCTCCTGATCTGACGGGTGCACCGCGGGCGGCAGCCAATCGTGTGCGCGGCATCACACCATCACACTCACGAACGCGCCGGCACGCTTCCTTCTGCGACGAGCGCAGAGAGGTACTCGGCTACGTGTTCCAAGTGGCTCGAGAGCCATGCCTTTGCACCGTCGACATCACCTTCCGTGATGAGAGCCAGCAGCCTGCCGTGGTGGCCAAGCAGCGGTTCTTCAACCCGCTGAAGAAGAAGGTATCGACCGACCGATGCTCGGAGGTTGTTCACTTGAGCGAGTGCCCGCGGACGATCGGCCAAGGAGTACAACTGGACGTAGAACTCTTGGCGCTGATCCATGCGCTCGTCTCGCGACTCCGTCAGTTCAAGCCGTTCGACGATGTCTCCGAGTCGTCCGAGGGTCGCCGGATCCAACCTCGCCATCGCTCGCTCGAGCAAGTACAGCTCCAAGACCACACGCAACTCGTAGATCTCGCTGATCTCTCGGGCCGACAGGCTCGACACCGTCACGCCGCGATGAGGCTGAATCTCGACGAGGCCTTCGCTCTCAAGCTGCCGCAGACTTGCCCGCACGGGCATCCGACTCACGCCCAGAGTCTTGGCAATCGCATCGAGGCTGAGCCGTTCGCCCGGCCGAAACACTCCGCGAAGAATCGCCTGTCGAATGAAGGTCTCGGTCATCGCCTCGACGGTGTGAAAAGAACCGAGTACGGACTGGGCGATTGCGGCGAGAGCCTCACCACTGTCTTCAGTCGGCTGGACCGTCGGACCCGCCACGATACACCTCCGCTACAACGACGCTTCAGCATACATTGACGCCGACTCAGTACGGGCTGTACGCCGCGCGAACCTCGGTCGATCGGTTCAGCGAAGCTGAATCAAATCACGCCGGCCGTGCGTCCCTTGTGCAGATAGTGCTCCCAGACCTTCCCCGGGCGGTGTCCAAGCTTGCCGTAGCTCTCGGCGATCGCAGCGTTCTCTTCTGCCGTGAGTGGAAGTACGGTACCCAGCTGTGAGGCGATGAGCATGGTGCGAGCGTTCTCTTCGAGGTCGAGACACTCCATGAACAGCTCTTCGATTCGGCGGGCGACGATGAGTGTGCCGTGCGACCGGATCAGGCACGCATCGGCTGACCCGAGGGTCGCGGCCAGTTCGTCACCCTGCTTGAGGGTCTTGATGTGGGTGGGATCAGGGTGAACGGCGAGCCCGACCGGGTATTTGTAGGCGAAGTGCCGCATGGGAAGCAACGCCTGGTCAACCATGGTGAATGAGGTGGAGAGCGTCGGATGCCCGTGGCACGTGAACATCACATCGTCGCGCGCTCGGAAGGCCCCGGCGTGGATCGGCCACTCGGCCACCGGAACCCCATCGCCTTCGACGACGTTCCCCTCCAGGTCGATGACGAGCAAGTCGTTCGCGGAGAGCGCGGCTCGGCTCATGTCCCGTGGTTGAATGACCATTCGGTCAGTCCCCGGGATGCGCCCGCCAACGTGGCCGGAATAGTCGAGAATGCCCTGCATCACGAGCAGTCGACTACAGGTGGCGACAGCTTCTCGAACTGCCGTGGTCGTGTCAGTCATAACGGACTCCTCCGGGGTCGGCGATAGTGTATCCAAAATGCAGCATCCGCGCGAGGAGAGTGATGACGGGATCTCGACCACGACTAGAGCGCTGGCTTGTTCGCGTTCTGGTGTTCTCCTTCTTGCAGACCTTGGTGTTGCAGGCCGTGCGACCCATGGTCTCGTACCGCGCGCTCGACTTAGGCGCCGATGGATTCTGGTTGGGCATCATTGCCGGATGCTTCGCCCTGTTCTCCTTCCTTGCAGCGGTTCCGCTGGGGCGACGCATCGAACCGTGGGGTGAGCCGCGGATTCTTCTGGGCGGAACTCTCATCACGCTCACCAGCACCGCAATGCTGTTGGTGATCGACAGCCTGGTGGCGCTCGCAGTGAGCCAAGCCTTCTTCGGCCTCGGTCAGGTCATGATCGTCGTCGCAACCCAAGCACTCATCGGCAATGCGGGTGACCCGCGAGAGCGCGACCGCCGCTACGGAGCGCTGACGGTGGTGGTCTCGATCGGTCAGTTCGTCGGCCCAGCGATGGCGGGAGTCATCGCCGGCGGGGGCTTCGCCACGGGAGTTGTCGACAGTTCGGCGGTCGACACCCGCTCGGTCTTTCTCGTGTCGATCATTGCCGCGGCCGTGTCGTTGGTAGCCGCCGTGACCTTCGTGGTGTGGCCGCCCGAGGGGGCGGGGCCTCGGCGGGGGGCGTCAACGACGTCGAACAAGCAGAACTCGTTGGGGGCCATGCGGGAAGTCCTGGCCATTCGCGGCATGCCCCGCGCCCTCTTCGTCGGCATGTCTGTGCTGACGACGATCGACGTGCTGATCGCTTATCTGCCGGCGTTCGCGCAAGAGACAGGTATGTCGGTTCAGACGGTCGGGTGGCTGTTGGCGACCAGGGCCGCAGCCTCGGTGCTTTCCCGCATCGGAATGATTCGTTTGATGAACTGGCTCGGCAGGCGAACACTCCTTCTTATTGCGGTGCTCCTCGCGGGGGCAGCACTGGCTGCTTTCCCTTTCGTTCCTCTGGTGATTCAGTACGTGATGATGGTCATCATTGGGTTTGGGCTCGGCCTTGGCCAACCCGTGACCTTGTCATGGGTAGCGGGTCGTGCACCGCGGTCGCTCCGCGGTCCGGCGCTCGGCGTGCGACTCAGCGGCAACCGACTCGGTCAGGTGCTCGTGCCCGCTCTGGTGGGTGTGCTCGTGGGTGCATCGGGCGTGGGTGTCGTCTTCGCGGCGCTCGCGGTCTCACTCCTCGCCAGTGGAGTAGTGCTCTACGGCGCCCAGTTTGCACTGCCGGAAGAGCCCGAAGAATGACGGGTTGTTGCTCTGTCGATCAGGCTGATTCCGTGCGAACCAAATCGATGACGGCGTCACGCACACGCTCAATGTGTTGCCGCAGCGCCGAGATGACTGCCTCTTCATCACCCGTCTCGACCGCCGTCACGAGAGCTGCGTGAGGGTGCGTGTGTCCGTCGACGACCCGCGCGTTGAGCACGTAGCGACCAACCCGCATGCGTAGGCCTTCGATGACCTCCCACAAGATGGGACTGTTGGTTGCATCGAAAAGCTCCTGATAGAAGGCCGACCGAGCTTCGATGAAGCCAGGGCCCTCGCCGATCTCGTCTGCTGTGTCGGCGAGCTTCTTCAACGTGGCCAGACGCGCACCCATGGTTTGCATCGACTGGCGAACCGCCATGGCCTCAAGATGCATCCGGATTCCGTAAATTTCTCGCGCCTGCTCGGCCGAGAGCGACTTGACGACGGCTCCGCGTCGGTCGTGCATTTCGACGAGGCCCTCGGCCTCTAGCTGAATCAGAGCAGAGCGGACGGGGATGCGCGAAATGCCCAGAGTCTCGGCGAGAGAGTTCTGGCGCAGTTTCTGCCCGGGAACAAGCGTGCCGTTGAGAATCGCCGCGCGGATGATGTCATAGGCCATGACGCCAATAGAGCGGTAGCCGACCGACACGTTGTCTGCTAACTCACGCAGTGCGCGTTCGGTATCGCTCGGAACTCCGGTAGTCATGGTGCGCGAGCATACCGCACTCCAGCGTCACGACGCCGTTGCGACCGTGTCAATCGACTCAGTCCCCGTTGAGAGCGTCGAGCCACTCGCTCCAATAGCTCTTCCAGAGTTCTCCCTCATCATGCGACAGCAGCTGAGAGTGGGTGACGGTGAGTCGCGTGCGGTTCGCGGGCGCGAGATCCGTGGCGAACGTCAGCTGACCGAGCGACTCGGCGATGCGCCGTAGGGAGAACCGGGGAGCCTTCACATCGGGGCGCGAAAGAAGAGTGACCTCGAAGTCGGGCAGCAGATCTCCTCGGGCGGCGTCGTCAAGCAGTAGTCCTCGCAGCTCGGCAGGCGGCATCGCGATCACGCGCGAGCGTGAGATCGTGAAGGTTCCGTCGGGCATTTGCCCGGGCAACCGCAGGCCGGTGATCCGTTCGAAGCCCACCGTGACTCCCTGCGCCCACCAGGGGTCAACTCCTTCACCGACCAGCCAAGCGGCGATCGCGGTGTGGCCGGATGCTCGCCCAGGGCCAGCGTCGATCGCGGCAACCCATTCGTTCCAGCCTCGGCCGGTCTTCTCGCGCACCTGTTCGTCAGAGTGCTGGGGGTTCGCTGCCCACCCGTTCGGGCTCGGCTGAACCGCAGCCGCAATGAGAGCCCGTCGCGCCGCGCCATAGCGCTCCCCGGTCTTCACCATGCGTTCTCGAACGCGCTTCTTGAATGCTTCCTGCGTGGTCATCTCGACCCTTTCGTGCTCGCTCGACGCGCTGCCCGCCGCTCGCGCCAGCTGACCCGCGTCGGAACACGATGGTCGTCTTCGTCGAGCGCTCGTGGCCCCCTTTGCCTTCTGCCGCTCTCGCGACGACCGACCGCGCGAGCGCCGGTGAGAAGGTCAGGCGTGACGAACCGCCCTGCGCACACGATAAAGCCTGACAGTCGGCGGCCGCAACCGGTCAATGAGCTCTGCACGTTCGGTATCGCTGGTTTTCCTTTACCCACAGTCTCACGAAGCTATGCCGAGTTCGTCGACGATGCGGCTCAGTACTGCAATCGGTAAGTTCTCGGCACACTCGCCGGTAGACCGTGGCAGAGTCGAGCAATGAGCATGACGATGTCGTCGCAGGTAGGGCCGCTGAGCGCGGGGGAGTTCGCTGAACTCGGAGCGAGCATCCGTCGTGCGATGAATGGGGTTCTCGACGGGAAGCCAGAAGCGGTCGATATCGCGTTGACCGTGCTGCTTGCCGAAGGCCACCTGTTGATCGAAGATGTGCCGGGCGTGGGCAAGACGATGCTCGCCCGCGCGCTCGCGAAGTGCATTGCCGGCACGGTCAATCGCATTCAGTTCACCCCCGATCTGCTGCCCGCCGACATCACGGGCGTGAGTGTGTTTCGCCAGCAGCTCGGCACGTTCGAGTTCACGCCAGGCCCCGTCTTTGCCCACATCGTGATCGGCGACGAGATCAACCGGGCGAGCCCCAAGACACAGAGTGCATTGCTGGAGTGCATGGAAGAGCAGCAGGTCACGGTGGATGGCCGCACCCACCACCTCGAGAGCCCATTCTTGGTCGTCGCGACACAGAACCCCATCGAAATGGAGGGCACCTACGCGCTGCCCGAAGCGCAGCGCGACCGGTTCATGGCGCGCATCTCGATCGGCTACCCCGACGCTGCGAGCGAAGCGCTCATGGTGCGCGACCGCGAACACGGCAGCCCGCTCGAGCGGCTCACGCCCGTCGTCGATGTCGCCGGATTGCGGCGCATGATCGCGACCGTGCGGGAGGTCTATGTGAGCCCGGCGGTCGAACGCTACGCCGTCGCCATTGTTCAAGCGACGCGTGACGACTCTGCCCTGCGGCTCGGCGCGAGCCCGCGGTCGACTCTGCAGTTGGTGCGCGCGAGCCGAGCGCGAGCGGCGCTCGATGGCCGCGACTTCGTGGTGCCCGACGATATCGACGCACTCGCGACAACCGTGCTTTCCCACCGAATGTTGCTCGTGCCGCGTGCTCAGCACCCCGACGGCCGTCCAGTTCGCAGTGTCGACGAGGTGGTCGAACGCATCGTCGCGGCCACTGCCGTGCCTGTTCCGTCGTCGCGGGCCTAGGCGACGCTATGCCCCGTCTGACGACGCGCGGTGTTGCGTTTGCGGTGGTGGGGATTGCCGTCGGCGTTGTTGCCTACGTGATCGCACGGCCCGAACTGCTGGCGATCGCCGCGATCGGCGTGGCCGCACCGGTGATCGCGTTCATCGCGGTCGCCACTTCGCGCCCGCGGGTGCGAGTGACTCGGCAGCTCGAGCCTGTGGTTGCCGTCGAAGGCGAAACGGTGCGCGTCAACGTCGTGGTTGCCGGTCGTGCTCGCGCCGCTGAGTGGGTTGAGCGAGTGCCGATGTTTCCTGGCTTCGCGGGCCCGGGGCGCCTTCGTGAAGTCCGGGCGACGCGCTCTGCCGAGTTCGGCTATCGGTACGCCCCCGGCCGTCGCGGGCTCGTCAGTGTCGGCCCGCTCCTGATCGAGAACCGCGACCCCTTCGCGCTCGCCGTGCGGGTGACCGACACCGTGGCGGTGTCGACGCAACTTGTGATTCCCGCCGTCACCCCCTTGCCCAGCGGTCCTGTGCCCGACCCATCGACCGACGCCGGCCCCCGCACGACGCGGTCGCGCGAGCGCTCTGACGATGACGTGGTGACGCGCGAGTACCGCGACGGCGATGCCCTGCGGCGCGTGCACTGGCGCGTGACGGCACGCCAGGGTGAGCTCATGGTGCGGCAAGACGAGCCGCAGGCGGGCCCGCACTCGCGCCTCATTCTTGACACGCAATCGCCCTCCTACTCCGACGTGCGAACGCTTCGCGCCGATGGTTTTCGACGCCTCGAGAGCGAACAGTTCGAGTGGATTGTGCGGATGGCCGCCTCGAGTGCCGCACACCTCGCTGAGCGCGGATACTCGGTCGAGCTCGTGACCTCAACAGAGTCCGACCGGCCAGACGACGAGCAGTTGCCAATAGCGGACGGCCCGGTCGGCCATGTTCTGGGCGCCCTCGCCGTGGCCCCCCTTACGCCGGGCGAGGCTGACCTCGAGGGCGCGCTGCCGTCGCTCATGCGCTCGGGCTCAATGCCGATCGTCGCGCTCTCGGGTGCGCCCGACGCCGCAACGACCAAGTGGATGCTCGCCCAGCGCGCATCCGCCTCTCCCGCTGTTGCCCTGCTCGTCGGCCCTCCGGTGCCCGAGCTGCGCGATGACGGGTCGCTCGTTCCAGACCCGGCACGGGATTCGTTCGAACGAGCCGGCTGGACCGTCGCGCGCGTGTCGGCGCGGCTCGCGCCCGACGACGCGTGGCTCGCTCTGCTCGGGGCGCCCGAGCCGCTCATGCCCGACTGGGCCGTCGCGCCGGAGGTGTCTCGTGCCTGAGTCGGGGAGCACGGCGATTCCGCAGCGGCGCTCGACGCTCGCGTTGAGCGCGGCCGCGTTGGTGTGTGTTGCCGCAGCGCTCTCGGGCTTCGGGGTGTTGTTCGACGAGGGCGCGTGGGGCCTCACCTCGATGATCGTGGCGACCGCCACGGTGGGGGCTGCTGCGTTGACCCGCGTGGTGTTGCGGCGGCGCCGGGCGCTCTGGTCGGCGGCGGCATCGGTGGTTGCGGCCGGGGTTGCCGCGCTGTTGTCACTCACGGTGTTGTTCGCTGCCGACACCGCGTTGCTGGGTGTGATTCCGTTGCCCGAGACTCTGCAACGGTTCGCCCAGCTCATCGGCGCCGGAGAGCAGTCGATCGCCGAGCAGTCGGTTCCGGCGGTGGCTGATGACGGCATCCGGTTTGTGCTCGCTTCCGGTGTTGCCGCGTTCGCGGTGCTCATCGATGCGACGGCCACCCTGAGCAGGCGTCCGGCGTTCGTTGCCATTCCGCTGCTCGGCATGCTTGCGGTGCCCGTCATTCTGGTTCCGGGGGCCCTGCCGCTGTCGTCGGTGCTTGCAACAGCGGCGGCCTACTTGCTGCTTCTTGCGCTCCATCGCCCCGCGGCGAGTGGTGGTGCGCCGGCGGTCGGCCGAGCGGTTGCCGTCGCGGCCGGTGTGCTTGTTGCGGCTGTGGTCGTTCCTCCGCTGCTGCCTCCCGTGATCGCGGGTTCGGCCGTGCCGGGTTCGGGGCTCGCCGGTCTCGTCACGGGCATCAACCCGATCATCGAGCTCGGCAACGATCTGCGGCGCACGACCCCGGTGACGGCACTTCGCTACAGCACCGACGCTGACGGAGGCCTCTACCTGACGCTGTCGCACTTGGCAGAGTTCACCGACGACTCGGTGCAGCCGGTCATGGGCGGAGAGCCGACGCAACCGAGCGCGGTGGGGCCGCCGAGCTGGCTCGGTGCCGAGATCGATACGACCGAGGTTGATACACGCATTCAGCTCGAGAACGTCCGCACGCGCTGGCTGCCTCTGCCGAGTGCGCCCGTGCGCATCGACGGGATCTCAGGCGACTGGCGCATTGACGAGTCGGGCATCACCCTCGCCACGGCCGAGGGCAGCGTTCGCGCTGGCGTGTATGACGTCGTAAGCCTCGTTGCTCAGCCGACGCCCGAGCAACTCCGGGCAGCCGGTGTATCGGCGCTGGGTCTCGAGCAGTTCCGCGTTGTGCCCGAGGGTCTCGACCCGATCATCGCGTCGACCGCGCAGCAGGTCGCCGAGCAGGCGCCCGGCACCTCGCCCTATGACGACGCGCTCGCGCTGCAACGCTTCTTCACCCAGGGCGACTTCGTCTACTCCGAGTCAGCACCCGTCGAGCTGGGCTACGACGGCACCAGTGCCGAGATCGTCGCCGTCTTCCTTGACGTGAGGTCGGGCTACTGCGTGCACTACGCCGCCGCGATGACGCTCATGGCGCGCACCCTGGGTATTCCCGCGCGCATTGCCGTCGGGTTCTTGCCTGGTGCGCGCAATGAGGATGTGCCCAGTGAGTTCGTCGTGAGCACCGACGACTTGCACGCGTGGCCCGAGTTGCACTTTGACGGAGTCGGATGGGTGCGCTTCGAACCCACCCCGTCACGCGGAGCGGTGCCCGACTACGCCGCGGCCGATGTTCCCGTGCCCGACGAGACGCCTCAAATCGACCCCGAGACGGGCGAGCCGATCGAGACCGAACCCGACCCCGCTGAACCCGGCGCTGACGAGGAAACCGACCCCGTCGACCGCGTCACGGGGCCGACTGACGCACCCGATGCGGGCGATCTGATCGACGGCGGCAACGACGGCTCGGCAGATGGCGCCGGTGGGGTCGCTGATGGCGGCACGGATGCTCGCGCACTCGCCGCGACCCTCCTCACCCTGCTCGTGCTGCTGCTGATCGCTCCGGGTGTGTGGCGCGCTGTGCGCCGCGCGGCTCGGCTGCGTTCGAGGGATCCCCTCGACCATTGGCGTGAAGCTCGTGACACGGCGCGCGACCTGGGGGCGCTCGCTGACCCCGAGCAGACTCCGCGGCAGCTGAGCGTTGCGTGGGCATCCGGCTGGCCGCCTGACGATATCGCGCAGCTCGATGCCCTGCGCGACGCGCTCGAGCGTCGTGCCTTTGCCCGTACGGAAGGGTCACTCGGTGTCGAGGGCGGCGCGAGCGGATCCGACGACACGGTCGCCGTTCTCCGTGCACTGCGCCGCTCGGCACCGTGGTGGTGGCGTTCGCTCGCGGTCGTTGCTCCGGTGTCGCTTCTCGATCGCACCCCGCGCGACGAACGGTTCGGGGTCGGGTTGGTTGCCGCGGGCGATTCGGGCGAGAACTAGGCTCGTCGTCATGCCCGCGACCGTGTCTTTGGTGATCCCCGTGCGTCCCGCGGCGATCGCGAAGTCTCGACTCGCTGTCGACTCGTCAGCGCCCGCTCAAGAACGACGGGCTGCACTCGCCGCCGCCCTTGCGCTCGACACGGTCGAGGCGGCACGTCAATCGGCGAGCATCGGTGAACTCTTCGTTGTCGGAGCGTTGGACGACGTCATTGACGGCGTGAGGGTCGTCACCGATCCCGGGCTCGGCTTGCTGGTCGCGATCAGTGAGGGGCTCGCGCGCTGCGACTCCGCAGCGCCCACGGCGGTGCTGCTCGGCGATCTGCCGGCCCTTCAGCCTGCCGATCTCGACGCCGCACTGCTCGGAGCAAGCGAGCATCACTGGGCTTTCGTGCCCGATGCTGACGGTGAGGGAACCACTCTCGTTGTTGCGCAAAGCGGTCTGCCCCACTCGTTGCGATTCGGCGACAACTCGGCGGCGCAGCACAGTCTCAGTGGGTACGCCGAGCTGGAGGTCTCACCGAGTTCGGGGCTTCGCCGCGACGTCGACACACTCGAGCAGCTCGATGAGCTCGCGCGCCTCGACGCTCTCGGTGTCGTGCGGCTCGGTCCACGAACGCGCGCGTTGCTCTAGGTGTAGTGCCCAGCCAGGTTGTTTGAGATCCGGCTGATGGGTGGGAGCTTGCCGAT
>CAYWZI010000002.1:0-45740 GCA_964462815.1 uncultured Microbacteriaceae bacterium | reverse complement strand
GGCTCTGGAGGCGCGGCTCCACACGATCTTGTACACCGCGGCCGAGGGGCTGCGCGCTCTCGCCGTGCTGCTCTCGCCCGTGACACCTCAGGCTGCCCAGAAGCTATGGGTCGCCCTCGGAGCCGAGCCGGCGCTCGGCGCGCTGCTCGACCAGAGCATCCCGAAGGCTGGCGAGTGGGGTCAGTTGCCCGTCGGCGCGCAGACGCAGCCGCTCGAGGCGCTTTTCCCGCGCATCGAGGCCGAGTAGTCGCTGCGGCGACAATGCAACGAGAGTGGTACAGCCGCGTGCTCGTTGCGATGTTTGTTGTGAACACCACGCTCGCTATCTGCGTGACCCTCGTTTAGGTACAGCGATTAGGACTGCTGGCGCTGGTCCATCAGCGGCAGGGGCCGTTGGGCCGGTGCAGTTTGCTGCGGGCAGTGGTGGGGAGTGTGGGCAGCGCGAGCGCCCACCCATGCTGGGTGGGCGTCCGCGTTGCAGTGCTGGGGCCGCTAGCCGCTCAGCGGCTTTGCGCTGTGGAACTCCGGGATGGTCGGAGTTTCGTTCGGGCGGCGTCCGAACCATCCGCAGCGAGCGCGCGTGTAGACGGCGGCCCGCTTGCGGTATGCCGTGGCCCACATCGCGGCAACTTCCGCGGCCTCGTCCTCGATCGAGTCGAGTTCGACGAGCAGTAGCGCGTGGTTTGCCATCGCGGCATCTAGTGCCGCTTGCGACGCCTTGGCGCGCGCGAGTTGCTCACGCGATGCCCGCAGCTTGGTCAACCATGCCTGGCGGTCTGCGACTGCCGCATCTTTGATCTCGCTGCGGTCTGGCAGGTGCGGCGTTTCTTCGTCCGCCCGAGCGATCACCACTTCATGGGCGGCGATCTTGGACCGGAGGGTGGAGCGGGCCGCAGCGTGTGCACGACGTACCTCCAGCTCTGCCCGTTGGCACTGGCTTTCCAGTCCGTAGAGGTAGTGCGTGGGGTTTGAGTCGAGCACCGGACGGTTCCTGATGCGATCTCCCCACCCTCGAATGACGAGCATGAAATGCTCCGCCGGTCGAAGGTCGATGACGGGGGCGGCAACGGAGACCGACGCCAGGCCCGTACCGAGGGGGTGATTAATGGTTCGAATCTTCATGACGTGTTCCTTTTCTTTTGGGTGTTGATTGATGAACGGGGTTTAGCAGGTGCCGGGTTCAACGCCGCGGGAGACGATGACGATGCGGTTTGCTGCGGCGAGGTACTCCACGAGCTGTCCGGCGTCGTCACGGTCGTTGATGCGGCAGGGCCAGTCCGGGCCCCAGGAGGTCACGGTGATGCTGGATAGGGGGATACCCATTGCGTCAGCGAGGGGGGCGGCGACGGCCAACGCTCGGTCGTTGGCGAGGGTCATGTTGACCTCGCGGGAGCCTTCGGAACTGGTTGAGCCTTCGACGTTCACGGTGCCTTGGCACGTCGCGAGCTGCTGGGCGACGGCCTGGATCGCCGCGAGGGCTGCGTCTTTGTCGACGAAGGTTGCTTCGTTCACGTTGAACAACACCTGAGTTTGTTCCAACGAGTTCGCACATTCCGATGTGATTCGCGCCACCGGAAGGGGCGTCACGGTGGGCAGGTCGACGTCATCGAAGGGTCGCTGAGTGAACTGCTCAACGTCGAACGACACCTCCGCGGCCCCCGCCTGCCTCAGATAGGCTCCCCACACGGCCTTCAAAGCCTCGTTCAATTTCGCCGTCAAGGGGCTTTGCGGCGCTGAGGTGATGCCGATGCGCGGGAAGTTCACGCTCACGTTGTCGGGCAGGGCAGGGATCGCGTTCGCTTCGTGCAATCGCTCGATGACCGCTTCCGGCGACTCGTTGAGACTGCCGGAGAGCATCGACATCTCACCCGTGGTGACGATGCCGGATCCGAGCACGGTGATCGACCGGGCGCCATCCGACGACGTCAAGGCGTTGGCGGCGAGAGCGATCGCTTCGGCGTAGTCGGTTTCGGCGTCGTCGGCTCGGGCCGACAGGATCGCGTCGGTGACCTGACGGCGAATCTGTTCAAGCTCGTCGGACCGATCGAAGGCGTTGTCGGGGAGGGACTCGACGTTGATGTCGGCCACCACATGAGGAATGCCGTCGGGCACGATGATGGTCACCCGGTCGCCCACGGTCGAGATCCGCTCTGCGATAGCTTCGGCCTGCAGCGGTCCGATGAAGGGGGAACCTTGAACGGCGGCGGCGATCACCACCTGGTGTCCAGCCTCCGAGGGGAGCTGCGTGCATCCGGCAGTGACGCCGACGGTGATGCAGGCGAGCGTGATCGTCGCCAGGCGGAAACGGGTGTCGTGCTTCATGGTGACTCCTTCAGGTTGAGGGGTTGTGTGGTGCACCTTCTGAATCGATCCCGCAGTGAGTGCTGCGTGGTCGGCGCGGGTCATCGCATCCAGAAGGCGCCGTGGCGGGTGCACCGAAGGCCCACGCCGCAGTCGCCGCACGGCAGTGCTCTCCACCTGCCCTCGCATCGAGGGCAGGCGTGGAGCAGTTCGCCGCAGGTGCACTGCCCGTGCTGGACCGGTGTGCCCCTGCGGATGAGGCGCCAGAACCAGATCACGGCACGCTCGGGTTCGAGTTCTGCTGCTCGGCGGTCGCCGTGCGACGGAACTCGAACGCTTCGGCCAACTCCGATCCTGGGGAGGCGTTGGCCGCCGCGATCCGGTACTCCTCCTTGGCGCTCTCTGCTCGCGCCTGGATGGCCTCTCTGGCGTGGATGTAGAAGTCGACCGTGGTCTGGGTCGCCTTCTGCTGCTCCTCGATCGACCGCTTGACTCGCTCGATGTACTCCACGAGGATCAGCCGGCGGTCTCGCAACTTCAGCAGCGACAGCAGCGCCTTCGCGTGCTGGATGAGCACCGGGTTGTGATGCGCCTCAATGAACAGCACGGCGACTCCGATGGCGAGCAGGCTCAGCACGAACAGCGGCAGGTGCTCCCAGGTGCTGTACACCTGCTCAGGGTCGATGGTGAGTCGCGGGGGTACCGCTGCGCCGGCCTCGATGGCCTGGTTGATTTGCCGGTCCTGTTCCTCGACAGCTCGCCGGACTGCCGCGTCCTGCTCGGTCGACACGCGCACGAGGGACAGCAGAATGCCGGCTGACAGCCACAGGACGCCGGTCACGGCGAGCCAGAACGCGTCCAGCTTCGTGATGATCTTGCGCGCCTTGATGCGTCCGAGCACGTGGCCAGCGAACGCCGGTGCGGCCGCCAGGGCGACCAGGAACGCACCGGTGGCGATGATTGCATCCAGCCAGGAGCCGCGACTGAAGGCGTACCAGTTGTTGGCGATCAGCACTGCTTCGGCTGCCGGCAGCGCGATCAGCGGCACCCACCGCTTGAACTGCTCGCGACGAAGGGTGGCCTGAACCTCCGGCGTGTTCGTCGACGTCGTCGGCACTTCACCGGGCCGCCAGCCGCCATCCACATCCGGGACGCTCCCGTCAGCGACCGTAGCGAGATGGTCAACGAGATCCTGAGCCACGGCTTCGTCCTTGATCACCTCCTGCAACTCATCCTCCACCGCCTCCAGGGTGGAGAGATTGCCCTTATCGAGGCGCTGATCGAAGCGACCGTTTTTGGCATCGTTCTCCAGCGTGTCCGCGATGAACTTCTTTTCCTTGGCCTCAGAATCCAGCGCCTCGCGCTCCACCTCGGCCTGACGGTCACGCTGATTGTCGAACGGGATCGGGCCGATGGTGCTGGCGATACCATCCGGGTCGAGCGATCCGGCAGCGACCGCGACAATTCCTGCCTGCTCCGCGATGGCCGAGGACGAGTTCTGTGGCACGACAGAGTCGCGCACAGGCGGAGCAGGGATGTGAATGTCGCGCGACTGCGCCTGCCGGTCGACATCGGCCGGCTCGGTGGACTGGGAAGCTTTAGCCATGGTCGTGCTCCTTCGGGTTGGTGGTGAACTCCTGGCTCAGTGATCTGGCTAGGGATTGCCGTTGAGGCTTACGCGATCTGAATCGATCCCGCACATCGTTTTTTCGCTTAGGACGCTGGCCGGTGTGCGCGCACGTGTCGTTCACCGTCTTCCGGTGACCAATCCCGAGACGGCCGAGATGCTGACGTAGGTGACGACGAACCCCACCACGACGATGAGCCCACCTCCCTGGGCTGCACCGCAGGCGACGAGACCCAGCTGCGGCGCCAGAAGCCCAGTAACGGTCACGCCTACCGCACTCGCAGTGCTCCTGTCGCTCGTCGCGCCGCTGGCATGCCAGAAGCTGTGGGCGGCGCCTGGTGCCCGAGGCTGAGTGCCCACCCCATGACTTTGCGTGCCGGGAGGAACTTCGTGATGCGCTGGATGTTGAAGTCAGCAAGCGCAATGGTCGGGAACCGCTGCAATGTCGGGTCCATCGGAGCGAGGCGTTGTCTCAAGGCACATTGCATCGAGTGACGTGCGCCCAAGTAGGTACTGCAGCGATGGATCGGACGCCCCGAGCGAGCAAAGCAACAAGAACGGCTGCGCCCGGCGGCGGGCTCGCCGGCCACGGAGTGTCGCCATCGGTGAAGACGATCACGACGTCGGGGCGGGGGCGTTCGGCTTCGATGGCGCGCAGGCCAATGCGCAGGTCGGTGCCGCCGGCGCCGACGAGCTGGGCATCTCGCGCGCTGCGCAACTTTTTGACCGTGTGCACGGCGGCGTCGACCGAGTAGAGCGTGAGGTGCGAACCCGGCACGCCGAGGGAGGCGATGACCGCGTCGACTTCGCCGAGGGCTCGGGCGAGCATCCCGTCATCGACGCTCCCTGAGGTGTCGACGATGATCGACACGCGCGGCACGGGGCGGTGCTGGCCGGGCATGACGACGTTGGGCACGCTGCTCGCCCGGCGGGAGGGGCGAGAGTAGGTAAAGGTGCCGCGCCCGGCAGCCCACCCGATGGCGCGGCGCACGGCACCGGCGAGCAGCGGCTGCCAGGGCACGGTCGGCTCGAGGGTGTGCTTCACCCACCGCAGGGCATCGCCGGGTTCGTGCCCGCGTTTTGACGCGTGGTCGCGGTATTCGATTGCCACGCGCCGGCGAATCTCGCGGGCCTCCATTTCGCTTACTGCACCGATGTCGCGGTCGGGGCCGAGCTCGTTCGACCGAGAGACGCCGTCGGCACCGCTGCCACACCCGCGCGGTTCATCGAATCCGGTCTCGGGAGACTGCCCGCCTGCGGGGAGACGGGAGAGCATCGCGAAGTACTCCTCGGCGGACAGCCCGGCGCGGGCCCTGATGTCGGCGGGCATGGGAAACACCTCGGGCTTCAGAAACTCGACGGCCAAAGTGCGGGAGAGGGCGATGTCAGTGGCCTTGTTCCATTCGGAGACGGTCGACCGGTCGACGCCCTGGTCTCGGGCTCGAGCGGTGTGCTCTGAGAGCAGGTGCCAGGCCAGATGAGCGAGCTGGCAGCCGACCTCGGGCACGGTCGCCGAGATGAGCCAGTCGGGGTTCACATAGATGCGCCACCATTCGTCACACGTCATGGTGGTGACCTCGTGGCTCGCGATCGGCACGAGCGAATACAACGCGTGAGAGAGGTAGGCGACGTCGCGCGGTGCGTCGCGGCGACTCGGGTCGGGCGCTGGGCTGATGAGCCAGAGCTTCGCCGCGGCAAGCTTCTGCAGGTCGAGTGCGGTCATGGCGTGGGCATGAGTCCTGCAAGGGCGAGCGCGGGCGCAAAGATCGTGATCGATGACGGCACGGCAGCTCCGGGCGGACGCACTCCCGCTCGCATGAGTGACCGCACCGTGGGGATCACCGGGTCGATACCCACCTGGTCGGCGGCACGCGCGCAGACCTCGATCGCCGCTTGCCACCGTTCGGCGGTGTCGTCGCGCGAGAACGCGGCGAGCACGCCCTGCAGCGTCACAAACACCCGATCGGGTCGGGCGCCCGTGAAGTCGGCCGAGCCCGGGTCGTTCAGCAGCAGCTCCGGGTCGGACAGGTCGTGCTCGGCCGCCCACCGCAGATACTCGTGCGATGCCGCGTCGCCGACGCAGCCCGCGACGAGCAGGCGCTGCACCTCGGCACCCGCGTCGACGGCCTTCGCGAAGGCGGCGAGGCGGGCTGCGTAGTCCCATGTTCGCGGGGTCGGAAACGCTCGGCCACGCTCCGCTGCCGCCGAAGGGATGACCGAGAGCTGTGACTCGCGCACCCGCAGAAACCCCGCCACGAGTACTCGCTCGTCGGCCAGAAAACGGTCGTAGTCGTCAGGGTGCTCGTGCACGGGCAGCGACGGCCAGCGCCCGGTGACGAGTCCGTCGGCGAAGACCTCGTAGGGCAACCCCCAATCAAGGTGCACGAAGCGCGACGCCGTCGGGGCCGCGAGCTCCCACCCGGCGGCGGCGACATCGGCCGGGTTCGCTGCCGCGACGAACGCCACCGTGTCGGGTAACTGAATCGACCCGACCTCGTAGTGCGTCAACGGACGCAGCGCCGCGGCCTGCAGCGACGGCGACGCGGTCGAGAACTCGTCGAAGAACGCGATCGCCCGACCCGGATGCTCAGCCAGCCGTTTGGCCCAGCCCGGGGGAGCCAGACTCACCGAACCGTCGCTCGTCACCACGGGAAGCCCGGCGAAGTCGCTCGGCTCTGAATGCGTGATGATGACCGTCTCGACCATCCAGCCGAAATCGCGGGCCGACTCGACTGCGGCTGTCTTGCCCTCGCCGGGGTTGCCCCACAGCAGCACGGGGATGCGCGCGCTCACGCAGATGCCGAGTGCTTCGATGGCGTGGGAGTAGTCGGTGCGGGTTCTGATGGCCATGGGCTCACTTCGTGTCGGGGCGGTTTCGGCGTCGGGTGCGCGTGGTGGTCGACGGTTCTGGCAGTTCGCGGTGCGGTGCGAAGAAGCGGCCACCGGCGGCGTGAAGTGCCTGCGGGGTCGTCGAACCCCGACCCACCTCGAAGGCGACTTCAGGGACGGTGCCCAGCAGGGCGAGCATGACCGCGAGTTCGGTTCGACGTTCGCTGGTGAGGGGCGAGTCGATCGCCGAGGGCCCGACAACGACGTCGATAACGCGATCGATGGCAACTGACGGAGGCACGACTTCGCCGACACCGCGCGCCGCCAAGATCGCGAAGTGCTCGGGCTCGGGGCTGCACCCCACCCTCACCCAGCGCAGCCAGGTGCGCGCGGCGAGTTCGGTCGGCCATCCGGTGGCGACGGTGATGTCGGTGATCGTTTCAGGGGGGCCGGCGTACTCGGCGGCGAACCGCACGTGATCGCGAGGCAGCCCGAACGCGAGCCACGCCCGCCACCGACGGGCATCGCTGCGGCTCGCGGGTGCGTCGAGAGAAACCAGCCACGTAGCGAAGTCGGGGTCAGGGCGACCCTCAACGACGGTCTTCACCCACTCTGGGTCGGCGGGGCCGTACTGGGCGCCGACGAAGAAGGCCAAGGGGAGCGGGTCGTTGATCACAGAGACGAGCTGGGCGAGCTTCGTGATGTCGTCGGCGGTGACGCCGAGGTTCCAGAGCTCATCGACCCCGCCTTCTTCGCGCACACGCCGGTCAGCACCGCTCTCTGTCGCACGTTGGCGGTTCCAGCTCTCCCACCTCGCCGCGGCGATGGCGACCGTCTCTCGCAACTGCCAGACCGGCGCATGCCACAGCCGCGCGAGGTGTGACGCGTGGTGGGCATGAGTGGTGGCCTCAGCCAGGCTGCGAAACGACTTGTTCTCACAGCAGTCGGCGACTTGCACGCTGCGCGGTAGTCGCCACATCGTCTTGCCGAAGCGATGGGGCGCCACCTCGTGCCGGCGTGCAAGCGCTGGAGTCGCTGCGCGGAGTGCGTTGACCGTGACCTCGACGAGCGGCACGCACGACGTGTAAGCACCGAACGCCATCGCTACCCGTTCGGCGGCGATGTCGTGCGGGGTCGTGATGCTCCAATCGCGATGGATGATCACCGGGTGCTTTTCTCCCCGCAACGCCCGCGGCTCGAGCCGGCACTCGATGTCGAACTCGAGATTTGCGCCTTCCGGAGCCGGCCCGATCGTCGCGCTCGCGTCGACCTCCACCCGTCGGTAGCGCGGAGCCGGTGCCGACGCACGGCCTCGTGCTGACGTGGCGCGGGTCGTCGAATCAGTCATCGGCACGGTCTTCTCGCAGGGTCAACAAGGAAGGTTGCGATGAGGTCGAACTCGGGTGAGCAGTTCGACCGGCCGGCCGCCAGCACCGCTGAGATTGCTCACCGTAGTCAAGATGTCGTGCGACACGCCAGCGGATCACGTGAATCACTGAAGGCCAGTCGCCGAGTGAGGCATCGACAATGAAGCAGGTGAGGGAACCTGGCGACTCGTGTTGGGGGACAGTGGCGACGACGGACCGTCCTCTGGTTCTAGTTACCATGCTGATCCTGGCCTCGATTGTGTAGCCACCGATCGAGGAGCGCGTCCGTACGTCGCAACCCTCCATGGCCCTGGAACCCAGTGCGTTGCTCGGTGAGACCTTGCTCCGGGGCGGGATGCTCATCGTTAGGCGGTGTTGGACTCGGTCGACGCCTTGGCATTCCCGCCGCCTTCACTGATGCGATCACTTCGCCATCGTTGAGTACCCTCCGATCCGCGTGGGGCGCCCACATTCGCTCGAGCGAATCAGCTGCAACCTGGGCAGCGGCAACCGAGATTCGATGGGCGTCCCAGCCTTCTTGCGCAACCTCTTCGAAGTGGTCGATGTGGAGGGTGAAAGGTTGGGTCGGAACCCCACTTCGTGACAGTGACGCCGCTGCTGTGCGATCGGGCAGTCGCATCAGTTGCGTTGGCGCCCAGCCGCCCAATCGGTCACTAGCCGCCGCTGCAGAGCCGATTCCTACCCGCAACACGAAGTGGGAGCCACAGTTGCCGTTGATCGCTCGAACTAGGCCCGTTGCTAAGTTGTCCGAGGCTTGGGTCGCTATCACGATCCCGATCCCGAACTTTCGTGCCTCTGCGAGGAGGCCAGGTAGCGCACCGAACGTGTACAGGTGTGCTTCGTCGACGAGGAGCACGACCGGCCGTTGGCGGTTTGTGCGATGTGCCATGGCGCTTCGCACCTTGAGCAGCCACAAGGCTCCGAGCACTCGCGAGACGTCTTCGCCGAGTTCGAGTGACGCGAGGTCGACGATGAGGTTCTTGCCCGATTCGAGAACATCGTGGATGTCCAATGAGTCTTCTCCGGTGCCAAGGATGTCGCGTAGTGCGGGTGTTCGAAGGAAGGGCTGCAGTCGCGACACGAACCACGACACGAGGTCTGCAAATTCCTTGTCGCCCAGGGAGAACAACTCTGCTTCAAGGCGCGAGGCAGCATCTGGCGACGTTGAGCGGACTGCTCCGGCAAGAGCCCGCAATGACTCCTTGGTCAGCGTCAGGGCAAGGACGTCTGTTATTGAGGTCCGAGGTCCGAACAGCTCAAAAGTCGCCTGCGCAACAATGGTGAAGGTGCGCTTGAAGCGTTCGCCAACCATTCCTTCCCGCTGCGGATCGAGCATGGTCTGGATGAGTTCTAGCAGTTCAGAGAGAGCCCGCTCACGAGCCTCGGCGCCGACCTCAGCGAGGGGGTTTATCCGCACGGGGTGCTCGCGATCGCCGTGGCGAACGTAGTATGTGGTCGTATCGGCCAGGGCCGAACTGTACGCGGCGGCACGCTCCGCACCATCGCCGTGGGGGTCGAGGTAGATGACCTGGTATCCGGCGCGGGTGATCGACCAGAACAGCTGTGCGATCGTCGTCGTCTTGCCGCTACCCGACTGGCCCTCGATGTAGAAGTGCCGGACAAGATCGTTGGCGTCCAGCTCGACGGCGACCTTCTTGCCGAACGCGTCGGTTGCCCAGCCAAGCCGAATCGGGTGGGCTGCCGGGGCCGGCATCGGGTCGAGCGGTCGCTCCGGAACAGCGGGCCGCTGAGTAGCAACGCCCAGCGCGCGCATAGTGCCAGCTGACGGGATCCTCGTGACAGCAACAGCGTGGGCTTCAGCGACGGCCGCCGACTGAAGCGCGACCATTGGTTCCCACCAGAGCTGGAGTGCTTCGCCTTGTTCCACAGCAACGAGCCGTAGCCCCTTGCCGCGTTGCCGAAGCGCTGCGCGCACAGCCACCGGGACGTGCGTTGAGGACATCACCATCGTGCGAGCCAGTACCGGCACTCGAACGTAGTCAGCCACGCCCTGCCGAGTCATCGACGCGTTCAACTCATCAACGACGATCCGTGCGGAAAGGTCGTCCGCAGGACCGAGCACTGTGCGAACCCAGAGCTGCTCGACCGAACGTGCCATCGCGGCGAGAAGCGGTTCCCCCGAGTCGTTCTCGTTCGGGAGGGGTGCTGCGAAACCTGGCCCGTCGGAGAGGTCTGCCTCCACAATCCACTCCGGTCGGTCTACGTTGCCGGGGGATCTAAACATCGGTGCAACCGCACTGCGAACAAGTTCGTAGGCCGCACCGCAAACCCCTGCTGGCAGGGGAACAGTAGGGGTGGGGTCACCCAGGGTTACCCCTTCGCCGAGTGCAGACACCAAGTCTGCCTTCGTGACCTCTGCGGTCACTTTGCCATGCAGTTCGATAGTGATCTCGAGCCGGCCTTGCTCGTCAGTCGTGCGGATGTTCAGCGCTGCATAGGAGCCCTCATCGAATTCGCTGACGAGGCGCACCAAGCGGCGCGTCACCGCGAACGCCCGGAGTCCGGCGCTCTCATCCCGGATGAGCGCCTCGATGGGGTAGGCAGTGCACGGCCGCGCAGGCGCGCTCGCATCTCGGCCATGCTGCCGCGGGCCTCCATCGAACATGGCGAACTCGCTCATTTGATCTCCTCAACTGGGGGTGCTGTCTGGTGGGCGAACCAATCCACCGCCTCGCATATCAGTCGGTCGGACTCCTCAGCGACGATTTCCGGATAGTCCGATACGTGTGTGCTCAGCCAATGGGCAGCGGCCTCTTGTGCACCGTTGTCAACGAGAGCCTCGAACTCCCTGAGTTGGGTGTCGGACAGACCGATAGAAAGGCGCTGCCCCACACGCTCCTGCAGTTCGGGGTAAAGGATGTCGCGCCACGCGCCGGCGATCAGTGCCACCGAAACGCCGCTACGCCCCAGGGATGCCAGCCCGGCGACCGTCTCCTTGATGGGGTCGCGCTTCGCTCGCACTGCTTCGCCGGCAACTGGTATCGCAGGCTGAGACGCACTGATGGCTCGGACCGCATCATCGCCTCTACCGGTGATCATGCATACCGGCCCCAGGCTTTCCGCCCACGCCTTTGCAAGTCGGGCAGGTAGCCCTGACTCGGTAGTCGACACCCCGATCTGAGCGTGTGGTGGTAACGGTTCCTTCTCCGCGGCAACTGAGGCAACGGAAGCAGTTATTGCAGTTTGGGTTGTAGCCAGTCATGTGAATCCTTTCGTCGGTTGTTCCGAGTGGGCCACCGATCCCGATGGGCACTTCGTTGGTTCTCCGGTGGCACATGGGTCCGGGGAAGAAGGAGGCATCGATACGGACGGGACAAGGGGATCGGTTCGCATTGAGAATCTGAGTGGCCGATAGAATTGGCCCCTCCGAGTCCCCAGCCCGCGTGCTCAATGCGAGAGGAACTACCCTTGCGCCCTCTCGCGGTGTTGCTCCAGGGAATCGATGTCGGCGAAACGTCCTACTGGTCGTGGGAGTGGCGAGATGACGCTCTCGTCGGGGGCATCCACGTCGTCCCACTTGGCCAAGTCAAGGCCGTGCTCAGTGAGCTCGAGCGTGCGCTGCCCGGGGTCGGAGCCGAAGAAGGAGGGGATCTCGAAAAAGTCCGAGAGCTGCTGGGCGGAGCGCCCCCCATCCAACGCTGGCTGA
Organism: uncultured Microbacteriaceae bacterium; assembly: GCA_964462815.1. Classification (GTDB taxonomy): domain Bacteria; phylum Actinomycetota; class Actinomycetes; order Actinomycetales; family Microbacteriaceae; genus Microcella. The sequence continues at coordinate 33,928 of CAYWZI010000002.1, read as the reverse complement.
ATGATCGCGGTGGCACCTCTGGGTTGCAGGCCGGCGCACTCCGCGGCCTTGCGGCTCTGGACCGGTGCCTCACCGGAGCCCTCTCGCGGCCCGAAACCGAGTCTCACCTCATGTTTCGTTTATCGGAGGTGCTTTTCCACGATGACTTCGTAGCCCAACTCGAGGATGTTGGGGCTGACACCGTCGTCGAGCTCATCGTGCTGCCATCCCAAAGCTGCGCTCGCGTGCCATGGGATCTGCTTAGGCTGAGTCCCGACCATGATCTGAGGGTGTTGGAACTCGCGATGGTCTCTACCGTGGCGCCTCTCCTGTCACGGAGTGAAGAGCCATTCCGGCCGAGGCGGGAGGCCAATCTGTCGCCGCTTCGGGTGATTGATCCAACCGTCGGACTTGACCCATCCGTGCTGGAACCATCCAGGCGAGCTGCATGGGATGAGCGCCCGGGGTGCCTCAAGTTCCAGGAAATCGTCGACCGAGTCTGGCTGTCGGAGGTGCTCCCCGATGCGTCTCACTTCACCTACGTTGGTCATGTGGAGGCTGGACAAGACGGCGGCCGTCCCGAACCTGCACTCACCGCCCTGGTGCTGGGGGAGTCGCCGGACGACATTTGGGGTGCGAGCGAAGCCAACGGGCGGCGGAACTTCAGTGCCCAGGATGCCTTGCGGGGAACTGTAGGCTACGAGGGCTCACATTCCACTTGGCCGCGTGTGCCAGCTGCCGCGCGTGACGCAGCGGGAAGCGTGATCCCCCGTCCCGGTCGGGAACTGTGGCCGATGCCCGCCCGAGTGGCGATCATCGCCTGCGAAAGCGGCTCCGACTACCGAGATGTGGAACCGTTCGGACTCGTCACGGCTTTCCTCGAGCTTGGGGCACAGTACGTCACCGCCACGAGGTGGGTCATCCTGACCGACCAGGCTTTTGGACTGTACGAGGAAGGTGCATCGCCTCTCATTGAGGCGGCCCTGCGCATTGATGACATGCAGAACGCCACGATTCACTCAGACCCGACAGCCGCGCTCGCCGAGTGGAAGAGAGAGCGTCTCGACGATTGGCGGCGAGACGGAAAGCTCTCTGATTCGCCGATCACCTGGGGCGCGTTTACTTTGTACCGGGCGGCAGGTCAAGGATGACCGTTCCGGAGCTTGCGCGCCTGGTCGCCAGGAAGGAAAACGCGACGGCCGCCCTTCTGCGCGGAGATGTGCCGCACGCGCGTGACACCCTGGTGCACACGGTCGCTCGCCTCGAAGCGCTCTTGGCGCACGAAGATCCAACGGTCGTCGTCACGGAGCTCGCCAATTGCGAGTACAACCTTGGACTGCTCGAGGCGACAGCAGGGTCCTTCAGCCGTGCACGTGATCATCTTGAGCGTGCTACTTCTCTCTATGTCCTCGACTCGGACAAGGATCGATGCCGCCTACAGTCTGCTCTTCTCCTGATGCGCAGTGGGGGCGAGGCTGAGGAAGCCGAGCGACTTGGCATGGATGTGTTGGACCGTTGGGTCGTCGAGGCCCCTGATGATCGCGCGCTGATCGCCAGCGCCCAAGCTGGTCTCGCTGAAACGAGAGGCGATTGGGTCGCCGCACTCGACACTCTCGAAAACGCGCGAACGATGGAAGGCATCGATGGCGCGGTCTCTGCGGGCCTGGCTGCCCGCGCGGGCAGCGTGCTTCTCAGGCTCGGACGCCTTGATGAAGCAGCCCAGTTGCTGAAGAAAGCGTGGTCGTTGCTTGACTCACGCGGCCACCGACTCGACGCCATGCTGGTGGCCATAGAACTTGCACTCGTCGCGCTTGCCAGAGGTCTCGACGAAGAGGCGTCGGCGAGCCTAAGCGAACTTCTCCGGAATGCGGAGAGTTCACGACACGACAATCCGCGGAGCCTCGGCGAGGGGTCGCCGATCCGTGCGCGATGCCTCGACCTTCTCGGGACCATCGATCGGGGGCGCGGGGGGCTTGGCGAACTGGCGCAGGCTTCGAGTCGGCACGCACAGGCTGCGGCTCTCTTCGATGCGGGCGGCTGGGTTCGCCAGGCAGCAGTGAGCCGGATGAACCAGGGTCTCGACCACCTGGAGACGCAACGCGCGCGGTCAATAGCGCGTGCTGAGAGTCTGCTGAGAGAAGCGCTCCACGTCCTCGGCGACGATCGTCCGACTCCCGAACTTGCTGATGGCCACGTCGCTCATGGCATCGCGTTAGCGCTCTTGAGTCAACCCGGCGGTCGCCAGGAGGCGTCGGCCGCCTTCCGCACTGCGTCCAAGATCTACGCCGCGGCGGGGCTGACGGTAGAGCGCACGACCGCCTTGCACAACCTCGGTTGGATCACGGCAGAGGATGCGGACGCGGGGGGCCTCTCGGACGAAGATCGCAGTGCACTGCGACAGTCTGCGCTTGAACTGCTCATTCCCGCGGCGCTCGTTCGCGACTCGGCTCGGTATGACGTCGCGCTTCAATATCATCGGCGAGCGTGGTGGAACACGCATGCCGCGGCCTCGTGGGGCGCTGCCCTGCGGGTTGCCATTGACGCTGGCGACAACCGACTGGTCCCAGAACTCATAGCGCGCGCCCGACGTTCAGGAATTGTCGACCTGGCCGACACAGAGCGCGCAGAGACCGTCGAGACGTTCGGAGAATGGGCGCGGAGCGCTTCTGACCGTGGAAGCAGGGTGGTCACGACTCCAACTGCCCTCCGCCTCGTCCCCGGCCCACAGCTGCGCATGCCCGGTGATTCCCGAATCGCGCTTCGGAAGTATGTGACTTTAGCGTCGACCGAGTACGGTCTGGACAATGCTCATTTTCATTCGATAGTGACGGCGGGTCTGCTATGAGCGAGAGGCAAGGGAAGCTTTGGCTCCCGCAACTCCGTGAGGTCGACGGCGGCCCTGCGCCACTGGAGGGTCGGTTTTTCGAGGGGGACGACCTGTCGGCGCCAGAGTTGCGCATCGCCCTCGTGGAGACCGTCGATCGGCTGAACCCGCACGGACTCAACGAGGGATTGTTGCTTTGCGATCGTGCCGCCGCCTATCTCTCTGCGGGACAGCGCGAATACGCATCCGAGCTTCTTGATCGACCGGAGGCTCGATCCGCGATCGTCCGCCTGGCCGAGACAGCTCTAGGCGTCGCCGAACTCGACACCGCCAATCTTGCAACGCACATCACAAGCGTTCGGCTCTCTCCGGGACTCGAGGATCTAGTCGATCTCGTCACACTCGGCGAAGAGATTCTGGGCGGTCACGAATTCAGCAGCTTGGCGGCAGAGCTTCGGATCGAGTTGCGGATGCGTCGGCGTGGCACTCTCGCGGCATTGTCCACGCCACTGAGCAGATGGATCGAGGTGCCAAAGATCGGCAACTACAAGGCGCCGGCCGTCCTACTCCGCCAACGAGTCGATCTCCGCGCGGTACCCTCACGCCTGATCCGCTGGAATGGGGCGGAGGCCGCCGAGATCGAGGCTCAGTCCGAGCGAGACGGCACCATCGTGCGGATACCGTTGCGCCGTGCACCCGAGACCGTCGAGGTGCTTCGCCTGTTCGCTGCTGACCCGGACGGCCACCTCATTGCGGGTGCTGATCTGTCGGTCACGGGAAACCAACTCGTGGGGCGGCTCGAAAGGCTGCCGGTGCCGCTCGCACGGATCTATCTGGGTGTCTATTCCGGCGGTCTTGATGGAGGAGTCCTCGCCCGGCGCGCAGCTGGCCCTGCGGTGGATGCCGAGCGGCTCCTCATCCAGTCGTGGACGTCGGCCCGCTTCGGGCTCGCCGCCGCGGTCGCGATTGAGGCCGAGCGCGCCACGAAGCGGCGAGGGTCAGAGGTCGGCGACGATCCCCTTCTTGTAAGACCCTGGCTGCAAGAGGCGCCGACGGCTCGAGCTTCCTCGGCAACGGCGCACAACACTGCACTGAGCGCAGGGGGTGGCGATCGACAGGTCTTGCCTGACACGTACAGGACCTACGACGATCGACGGGCTTGGGACCTAAGAACCACGATCGCCGGGCCTGGGCGTCCCTTGTTGAGCGAATTGGCTCATGTCGTCGAGAGTGGGTCGGGAACATGAGCGACAACGTGAAGTACAAGGAGTTCACAATTGGGCTGGAGTGGACGAACCATGGCGGCAAGTGGTTCATCCAAGCAAGCCACCGTGGCCTCACCTATTCGGCGGTCGACGAGCCTTCATTGCTCCAAGAGACTCACACGGCAGAGCTGGGCAAGGTTATTGGTCGCTTCCTCTTTCCTCCAGATGTGGGCACACTTCTCTCGCAAGAGTTGGAGCGTATCGGCGCACATGACCGCGCGGGACTTCGGCTGGTTATCGTGCTCCCAGAGAAAGACAAGAACCCCGAGGGAGCCCCGCTTGACCTCCACGGGATCCCGTGGGAGGCCGCGGTCCTCGGCGCAGAGAACACCTACTTCTTCGCCAAGGAGAGGGTCTCTATCGTGCGCCGTTGGGAATCCAGCGACGGGGAATCCAGCAAGGTGGACCTCTTCACTCCGGAGTATCGCAAGCTGGTCTTTCTGGACGCTTCACAGGGGTCGAACAATGCAGGTGATCTCGTTTCGGACATCCCGACGCTCAATTGGGACACTCTTGGCGACTACGAGGATGACCTACCTCCTACCGTCCGTAGCCTGACAGCACTTGCCAACGAGAATGTCTCCATCTTTCATTTCACTGGGCACGGAGACACTGAGCTCCTCGTGCTAGACGGCAAACAAGTCCGTATCGGCCAGTTGAATGATTCACTGAAGAACACCCGCCTAGCTGTGCTCAGCGCGTGCGATAGCGCGGGTGCACCCTCACGTCCTCACCGATCGGGGTTGGCACAGGAGCTCGCCAAGTCAGTTCCGGCGGTGATCGGAATGTCCTTGAGAGTCAAAGACACTGACGCCCTAGTCTTCAGCAGAGAGCTGTATGGGAAACTCGTGGATGGCTACTCGCTCGACGAGTCAGTACGCCGTGGTCGACTCAAGCTACTCGAGCGTGAGACCCATGCCCTGGCGTTCGCCCTCCCCGTCTTCTACCTCGGAGTGACGGGTAGCACGCGGCCAGCGACGGCCCAGGCCGTGGTGCCGTCGGTTGGGCCGAGCGAGAGCCTCTTGGTCGAGCCGCTCGCCGTCGTCCGCGGAAAGATCGGCGGCGCCGTTCACGGCGTTCAGGCGTCGCGCTCCGGCCTCCGCGTTGTGAAGCTGGAGCGGGCAGGCGCCTCGCCCGCTCTTGTGTCCTTCGATGCCCGTGTGGCGGCGTCACAGGTTGGGCCAGAACTGATCATTGGAGACATCTTTGATAGCGGCGTTCAACCTGAGATCGACTCGACGACGATCACCCTCCCGTTTCCGCTCAAAGAGGAGCGCCTCCTCGCCGTAGCGCGATCGAAGGGGTATCGAACGAGCACGTTGCGCCTCGTGATCACGCGTGGAGAGGCCACGATGCTGCTCACACGTGGCTTCGACTGGCGGGCACCAAGAACCCTTGACGCGGGATTCGCCGCTGCTGCTGCGGTGGACAACCCCCTCGGAACGCTCCTCCTGGACAGCGCTGACGGGCAGGTGATCCCGGCTCCGGGGGGCAAGGCCGGGCCGTTCTCCCTGCCAATTGTTTCGGGTTTCGACTGTGCATACTCAGGCGGGGTCGGCGTGGCCGTAGCCTGGGGACTTCAAGGCACCAAGACTGTCGTGGAGATCCAGCGATGGGATGAGCGACCAGGCACCGTTCGCTCGCGGGATCCTCAGTGGATCGAGGTCGACCTTGGCCCGTCGTTCGACACGGACGGGATCATCCGGGCAGGGGTTGTCAGAGAGCTTTCTCCGGGCGCCGTCCCGCGCACGATCGCCGTCCAACGCGGCGAGTCGATCGAGCTCTTTCCATTGCCGGAGACCACTCCCCCGGCCGTCTTGGCGGGATAGTAGATTGTCTTTCATGGACCGCGCGGCGTTACTCACTGAAGTGTCGCAACGGCTTGGCGACCGCAAACTTGTGTGGGCTGGAATTCGCGGTGAGGACGCAATCCCTCTCTCCGACCTTCCTCAATTCGAGGGTGCCTTTTCGTTCATGTCGCGCTTCTCGCAAATCACGATCCAGGATGCGGTTTCCTACGAAGACCTAAGCGGCGTCCGGATGGATCCGGACACTTGGGACATCGACGATCACACCGACGAGCAGCCAACCAAGGACTTCCGACACGGACTGCTGAGGGCCATCTCTGGTGACAGCGCCCTCATGACCTATCGTCCGTCTCGTTTCTTCTCAGCGGTCGCTTTCGCGCGGCAGGATCGCTGTAAGAACCTCGGGATGTTTGGAGCCCACCAGTTCGCTTTCGAGCACAAGCCGTGGGTAGAGACAGCGGTCGCCGAGTTGGGCCTTCCACACATCCCATGGAGTTATGTTGCCGATGAGGATCAGCTCTCCACCAAGGCACTATTCAATGGAGGCTCGATGGTCCTTCGCAAGAGCCGAACGTCGGGCGGTACAGGAATCTATCGCGTGGACGACCCGGCCCAGATCGGAAACCTGTGGCCCCAGGCAGACGAAGGGTTTGTGAGCGTCGCGCCGTATCTGCCAAACGCCCTGCCGGTCAACATCGGCGCTACGGTCTGGCGAGACGGAGGCGTCACCCTGCACCACCCCTCTGTGCAGCTCATCGGTATCCCGGAAGCTGTCGCTCGGCCGTTCGGATACGCGGGGAACGACTTCGGCCTTATTCGCGATCTTGACACGTCACTGATTGACCAGATCGAACACTCGACAGTCTGCATCGGCGAGTGGTTGGGCCGAAACGGCTACCTCGGGACATTCGGGGTTGACTACCTTGTCCATGACGGGCACGCTCTCTTCACCGAGATCAATCCTCGGTTCCAGGGGTCCACGCACCTCTCATCCCGGCTCGACATCGAAGCGGGAAACGCGTGCCTGATGCTTGAACATCTCGCGGCGTGGCTCAACGTTCCCCGGCCCGAAGCGTCGCGCCCGCTGCGAGACTCCGTGGCCGAAACTCCCGATCTCGCACACGTGGTCATCCACTGGGAGGGCGAGGAAGCAGTAGTCGACTGCGACCCACTGGTAGCGCTGCTGAGCGAAGTCGATCCGCGCGGCCGAATCGAGCTCGTCCCCGGGAAGGGCATCCGTTCGTCTCGGGGAACGCAGGTTGTGCGATGGACGACACGGCAGCGAGTTACCGAAGACGGGTACTCGCTGCTCCCTCAACTTCAGAGGATTGGAAACGATCAGCTGGTGCGGGTCAGCGCGGAGGTAAACAATGAGCGGTAACCCCGAGCGGTTTAGAGGCACGAGGCAGGGTGGCTACTACAACTCGTGGAAGGAGTTCCTGAAGCAGCATGCTAAGGATTCGCCCAGGACCCTCGATGGGGCCATTCGGAACATCAACACGACCAACCGTGGGCTAAGTTACAACCCCGCGGATCAAACGGTGCTCAATGGACTCGCCCTGCGCCACGTCATTGGCCCAAATCGAAGCGCGCCGTGGCCGACATTCGTTCTCGGTAGTGGCTGCTTGAGCGCACGGGACTGGCCGCAGTCCACGAGCGCCACGAGTAAGCAGAATTTGGTAGATGCGCTGGCACGAGCGAATGTGGACACCGATTTTCGCGATTGGACTCTCACGTTCGTCGACAACCTGGCGATGAACCGCAGCGAGCGGCCGCTCGACTCGGCAGGGCTGACGCCGGGCGAACAGCGCACGGAGTCGCAGTGGGGGTTCATCGCCGACACTGCGGTTGCGGCGATGCTCCTGACGCGGCTCTACGGCAATGCGATAGCGGACTCGAACCAGATCGTGACCGACTCGCATCGGGAGCAGATCACGATCCCGGAGAACGCGCAGTTCCGACGTGATTGTGTCGACCCGCTGGTGATCATGCTGGAAGCGTTGGCGACCAACGAAACAGAGGGGCAGCCGGTACGGGCAAGCCTCGCAAGTCTCGCATCGTCGATCCGCGCGTCAGTCAACCAGGATAAAGAGGTTCAGCGGGCGCACGTCGAGTTGCTCACTGCGTTCCTATGGTTCCTCCTCACCGAAGATACCTACCTTTACCCGGACTGGTCAGACCTCCTCCTGTTCGAGGCGTTCATGGAGGAGGCGCTTCTCCCTGAGGAGTCGGCCTGGCGGGACTCGCAGCTCAAGCCCCGGACCACCGCCATGGGAACATCGGGACCGGTTGCCAGCTGGCTCACCTCGCGTCTCGAGGCAATCACGGAGAACTCCTGGCACTCTCGGATGAACCCCGAGTCGAAGGCAACACCGCGCGACGCGTTCTACGATTCGATCGCGGCGCTTCTCGGCCAGCAGGCCGACCACTACCACTCATTCAAGCGCGCTGGAGATCAGAGCAGCCTCCATGAGCCGCCGCTCCCGACCTGCTTCGTCACCACGTTCGACCTCGAGTTGGAGATGGCGATGTGGCAGCGGTCGCTGAGCTACAACGAGCCTCGACCGTTCATCGTCATCCTGCCAATCGTTGTGCCAGTCGGCAACGCTGGAGGTGCAACCACCAACAGCGTGGTTTCGCTCAGGTGGGTTTGGCGTGAGGTCTTGCCGATCAGTGGCGCCGATCGACTCGAGGCTCTGCGTGACGGGGGACCGGGCGCCTGGAGCCTCCTGGACGAAACAACGCCCGGGCCCCTCAACAATGCCCCAGAAGACTGGGGGCGCACACCCGTCATCGTTCGGCTCGCCGGCTCGCCTCTCATGTCGGTTACGATCGAGGGAGAGGCCAACCTCCGTCAGGCACTGCTCTTGGATGAGTACACCGCCGTGAGCCAGACTGTGCTCGACCTCACGGGAGGAGCCAACGGCCATGAATACGGACTGCCATCCGTGCTCACGAGCTCGAAGCTGAGCCCACCTACGGCGTACATGCCGAGGTACTGGATGTTCCTCGGCACCCAGCTGTCTGACGCCGGAGTGCGACTCCGGCTCCTGGCCAACCAAATCACCTTTGCACAGGAGAACGTCCTGAACAATGTGTTTGAGAATGTGGCCGGAGTCGCCATCAACCGCCGGTCCAGGCCCACCGATCGGGACGTCTTCCATTGGTACGGGCTGGACGTTGTAAACGCGGATGTCGTGACCTCCGTGACAGAGCAGCTCCAGGCCCTACACGCAAAGCTCGAGGAGGTCTTCGCAGACGTGAAGGATGCCATTAAGACTGCCGCGAAGGCGGGAGGCTCAGCATGAATGCCGGACTCGCGACGTGGTTTGAGCGCATCAGGGAATTCGATAAGCAGAACTATTGGCCCGGGCCGCGACCGCTCGAACAGAATGACCCCGATGGGCAGCTTGTGGGTCGTGATCAAGACGTCCGCGACATCATTCGACATCTGGGAGACAACCAGCTACTGGTGATGAGTGGTGCAACCGGCGATGGCAAGTCATCGCTCCTCGATAAGGGAGTGCGCCCGGCACTAGCGCGACTTGGAAACATCGTTCTGCTGTGCAACAACTGGTCGGCAACCGGCAATGACCTCGAGGATGGCGGCGACTTCCTCCAGGCGAAGCTTACGAATCAGTTCCCATCGATGATCACTCCCGGCAGGGACTTCGTGTCCTCGCTCAACAGCGTCTATGGCGAGCGTGCAGTCATCATCCTCGACCAATTCGAGGAACTCATCCGGCACGAGCCTCTGTTGTTTGCGCGCATCTGTAAGTGGATCGAAACTGTTGTAGACGAGACCCAGGTGCGCATCATCATCTCGCTGCGTGAGGAATACGCCATGCGCCTGCGATCCATCAACGTAAAGCCGTATGCCCGGCGCGACTTCGTGGTCGACCCGATCAGCGATGTCGACACAATCGGGAAACTTCTCTTGAGTGGTCGGCGAGATGATGGGGGCGAGGCCCTCGAGGGGGCCGCGGTCGAGCAGCTTCGCGAACTGTGGGTAACCGCTGACGGTGGTTCGCGAGCGACCGGTGTCGGGCTTCTCCACCTTCAAGCCTTGCTGTACGTTCTCTGGCGGGGCCGTCCCCCGGGTGGAGTGATCAGCAAGGCTGAGGTCGATCTTGTCGAGGGCTCGTTGCTGCGAGACGATGAGTTTGCCAACCCCCGTGACCGGGCGGCGGCCATCTTCCAACGGTCGTTGTCGGCCGTCGTGGGACTGCGCCTCGAGCTGTGCGACAGTAAGTACCGCAGCGCCGAGATCGATGGCGAGCCCACGCTGGCCACGGGAGCCGCAAGCCTAATTCGGAGGATGTCGAGCCATCTTTCGAGCGGCGGGTACAAGGTGGATCAGGACCGTTGGCACCTGGCGGAACTGGTGCTCGATGATGAGCTTTCGACGCTCGGATATCGACGCAAAGATGAGCGGGCGCTCGCGGCGGCTTTGTTCAGCGACGTCTCAAAGGTCGTCGACCGCTACCGCGACTGGTTTCTGAACAGTGAGAGCTCCGAGGAGAAGGAGCCCGTCGACTACCTCTTGGCATCGCGCGCCGACCTCGTCTCTGCGTCTGCCGAACGCACACCCAGCGGAGGTCGCGACCCCTGGGACACCGATCCTGACGAGGCTACCGGCGGGATGATGATGGGCGCGGCCCCGTGGGAAACCCTTGTCGAGGTGTTTCGTCAATACTTTTTCGCTCTCGAATGGCTCGAAGCGAGCATCTTGGTGCGCCAGACAAACCGTGGCGTGTCTGTTCAACAATCCGACAAGACCACCGTGTCCCTCATTCATGATGGGTTCGGGCGAGGACTCGTAGATTGGGCGGGTCGCGAAGAGGAAAGACCCGGGGAGCACTTCGGCCTGCTCATCGCGGCGGTGGGAGAGACAATCAAGTGGGGCACACCCATTGATGGGGCGGAAGGTGCGGCGTACCGTTTTCCCGTCAACCTCCGATGGAAGTCATGCCTCGTCACGGCGACGTTTCGCCACATGACGTTCGTCAACTGCGACTTCCGGAACTCGACGTTCGACGGGTGTGATTTCGAGGGCGTCACGTTTGTGAACTGCCTCCTGGACGGGGTGTCTTTCATCGATTGCACGTTTACAGGAGACGTCCCCCGCCTGCCAGACCTGACGCATGCCGAGAAGGAGGAATTGAAGAGTTCCAAGTTCGACCTCCTGTCGTTCAACCTCCCCCTCCCGTCCGACGCGGAGAGAATCATCCGCTCCCTCGTCCGCTACCGCGAGATCGCAGACGTCACGTCGGACACGACGCTTTACTCGCTGACGTCGGGGCTTCCGGTGACTCCCAGCCGGGGGGAGACCGGATACGATGTTCCTCCCAGCAAGGGCGGACTTGTCATGTACGGCGGTCGGCTCAGTTCTCTTGTGTTCGCGCGTTGCAGGTTCCCGGACGCCGGGCGAGTGGCCCTGCGTGACCTTACGGGCACCTCCCTAGAATTCGCCGAGCAGTCAGTGGGCAACATCGAGCTGCGCAACGTGGCGATCCGGGGGCTCACGATCAGCGCTCCGCTCGACTACTCCCGAACGCAGGATGACGGGGTGGAGCTTTACGCGTACTACTCCCTACTGCAGAACGTCTGGATCTCGGCGAACGTACCCGGCCGCGCGGAGCTCGACGACTGCGGTGTGTGGCAACTCGCGAACGGGAGCACCGACTTCGTCGTCGACGCGGAAAAGTCCGGAATGCGTGGGCGCCTGCAACTTGACGATGAGGGCATGCGTAAGTTGGCTGAGACGGCGATGAAGGTCGACTATCGATCGATCCCCGCGAAACGCGAACTCACGCTGCGTCGGGAGAATGCGCAGAACGTCTAGCCGACCCCAAGAAGATCTTCGAGCATCGCCATGCGCACAAACAGGCCCAGGTCGCTCTGCTCGAAGAAGCGCATCCGGGGGTCATCCCTGACACTGAGGGCAATCTCGTCGATCAGGGGGAGCGGGGAGAGCACCACGCCGCGTGCGCTGAGCGCCTGGAGCGCAGTCTGCCCGACGCGGAGGCGCGACCGCACCGTTTCGCCCGGACCCTTGGGGATGCCGACGGCATACAGCACGTCGACGTCGTCGAGTTCGGCGACTGATTCGAGAATCGTCGCGCCCGACATCGTGACGACGGGGTCCGATACTCCGAGCTCGGGGTCGGATACCACGGTCAACCGCCCGGGGCGGGATCGGGTCAGCAGGCGAAGGAGGCTGCGGGCGGCGCGCATCCGGACATCGCCGGTGATCGCGACGTGAAGGTCGGCGACGGGCCCAACGAGACGCTCTATCGCGAAGATGTCGATGAGCGCTTGCGACGGGTGCTCGGCCTCACAGCCTCCATTGAGCCAGGGTGTGTCGTGGCGAATCGCGGCATCGAGACGCCCAGCGGGCCTGCCGGCGCGCACGACGAGCGCGTCGGAGTAACCGCTCAACACTCGCAGCGTGTCCTCGACACTCTCGGTTAGGGACACGTCGGACGATCGCCGATCGTTGACGACGATCGGGTGACCCCCGATGCGCAACGCAGCGCTCTCGAACCCCGTGCGGGTGCGCAGTGAGGGCTGGAAGAAGGCCAGCGAGATCAGAGCACCGTCGGCGCCTGCGCTCGTCGCACCATCGGCGTGGAGCGCTGCGCGCGCCAGAATCGACCTCACTTCGTCCGAGGTGAGGTCGTTGATCCCGAGCAGGCGGCGGACCAACTAGACGCCCGAGAACATCACCGGCAGCTCGTGCCGGTATTCGGCTCCCTCGGGGAGAAGAGTGAGGGTGTTGTGCGTGTCCGGCGGGCAGTCCGGCCCGAGAGCGATGCCGTAGCGGTCGGCAAGCTCGGTGGCTCGGAGGAACACCTCGCGCAACTCGTCGGCCGAGGGGGGGCGCGAGTCGCGCAAGGGCGTGACGGGGTCGGGACGGAAAGGGCTGAGCACCGGTACGCAGCCGCGTTCGAGGATCGCCTGAACGCCCGCGAGGGTGCTCTCAACAGGCTCAAGCCCGACCATGAGCATCGATCGCACGCGATGACCGCCGATCTGCTCGGCAGCGTTCGAGAGAAAATCGAGGTAGTACGCCCTGCCTTGCCGGAACTTGTGAGGCATGAGCTGCTGGGCGACCTCTTCGCTGTAGACCTCGAGGTTGATCGAGATTTCATGAAGCCCAAGCGCGTCGAGCTTGGGGAGGTCATACAAGCCATCGAGAGGCACCATCATGATGTCGATCTCGAGATGCGGGAATTCCTCAAGCACACGCTCATAGGCGTTGCGCATTCCGGCGACGTGCGGCGGGCCGGGTGTGCCGCCGGAAATCAACAGGTGGCGACCGGGCTGCAGGTTGTCGGCGAGGGCCGTGCGCACCGATTCGAGCATGATCTCGACGGGCTTGAGCCCAGCGTACGTGTCGTCGAAAGGAATGTTGCAGAAGTCGCAGACCATCGCGCAGCCAATGGTGGGCGAAAGGCGAACGCGATCGCCGTGTGTGAATACGTAGTTGTTGATCGGGCGGCCGGTCGACGTTGTCCCACCGAGGTAGCTCGGCGGCACCCAGTATGACGCACGGCTCTCGAACCCACGTCCACGCACGAAGAAGCCATCGGGCCCGTGGTCGAAGATGAGAGTGGTTCCTGGAACGAAGTTGGGGTTGTAGCGTTCCACCGGCATGTTCACCCAGACGTCATCGTCCATGCGAATGATCAGACCGCTCGTTGAAGCGTAATCGGCGGGGGAGAGTTCGCCACCATGCACGATGTCGTCGAGCGCTCGTTGCGCCGCGGGAGAAATCGCCGCACCATCGGCGAGTAGCTCGAACTTCAATTCTTGCGCAGGGCTGAACGAAGACGCCATGCAACTCTCTCCAGGTTCATCGGGTAGTGAATGGATACTATCGGCGGACACTGTGAAGCGCAGATCAGGAGGGCTTGCGGGGCAATGGACGCGACATCTTCAACTGCGGTGATCGAGACAATTCTTGGGCGCAGGAGCGTGCGGGCGGGCTACGAAGATCGGCCAGTGCCGCGCGACGTGCTTCACATGATAATCGGCTGCGGGCTCGCCGCGCCGTCGTCCAAAGGCGCTCAGCCCTGGAGGTTTCACGTCGTGCAAGATCGCCAGCAGCTCGAGTTCATAGCGAACGCCGCATCGTCGGCGCCAGGTGTCGAGGACTGGGTTCCGCATGACCCACGTACCGGTCGCCCTGATCCACGATGGACATCGACGGTCTCGGAGTCTGCCGAAGTGTTGCGGGAAGTGCCGTGCGCGATCCTTCTCGAAAACCTGGGGACATTCAGCCGGGGTAAGCGCGAACTCGCCGTAGCCCCGCCCGACAGCTTTGCCGCCGCCCTCGACGGCTATGCGTTCGAGTGCATGGGGATGGGAACCGCGCTTGAGAACATGTGGCTTGCCGCCAACGCCCTCGGTCTCCAAGCCGCATTCCTGGGCGACACCGTCATCGCCGAGGCTGCCGTCGCCAAGCGGTTCGGACTCACGGGCGACCTCATGGGCGTGCTCTGTGTGGGGTGGGCCGCTTCAGCTTCCCGGAGATCACCCGCGGAAACGGCTGACCAGTCTGTCGTCTGGCACTGAGTGGTGCCTAGCTCCTGTGACGTTCTGGTGCTCGGGCAGGGCATTGCAGGACTGCTCGCGACCGCCGCTGCACACGCTGCCGGATTGAGCGCTGTTGTCGTCGAGCGCGCGCCGCAGAACCGGGGCGCAGGCGTGCCTCACGCTTCGCAACTGCACAACATCCTGGGGCGCGGGCGGCGGGAACTCGAAAGGGTACTGCCGGGTCTCACGTCTGAGTTGGCCGGGTTCGACGGTGTCCGTGCGCGTGTCTCGAGCGACACGTATGTGTTCGATGCCGGTCGGCGCGCGGTCGAGCGAGACCTCGGGCGCGAGCTTTGGAGCATCCCGCGTCTGCGCCTGGAGGACGCGATCCGGATGCGCGGCGAGACGGTTCCCGACGACGTGATCGATGGCCGCGTCGTGGGCGTGGAAGTTGAGTACGGCAATTGCGTCGGCGCGTGGGTCGCGCGGACGACCGGCGAGCGGAGACTCATTCGTGCCGGTCTGGTTGTCGATGCGATGGGCGCCACCTCACCCGTGCGGGAGTGGCTACGCGCGGTGGGCCACGACGTCCCTCAGGTCGAGGTCGAAGTTGATCAGTGGTACGCGAGCGCGGTCGTGAAGCCGGTGACCCGATCGAGCCGCTTCGCCATGGTGTTTCCTTACCTCGACCAGACTCGAGGCGGCCTGGCGAGCCCACGGGCAGACGGCAGTTATGTCGTCTCTCTCAACGGCATCGGTGCCGTGGACTCACCTCCGACGACGGCCGAGAGTTTCGTCGCCTACGCTGAGAGCCTCCCCGATCCCGTGCTTGCCGAGCTTCTTGCCGGCGGAGAAGTCGGCAAGCCAACGCTGTATCGTCGCCCTCGCGCACAATGGAACCGATTCGACGTCGCACCCGTCGACGGGCTCGTCGCCGTCGGGGACTCTTCCGGCGCCCCGAACCCGCTCCTCGGCCAGGGAGTGTCCGGTACGGCCTGGGAGGCGAGGGCCCTCGGCGACGCGCTCGCGTCTTCGTCGAAGGCCGCGGGCTATTCCCAGACTGCTGGCCGCATCCGGGCCGCAGTCTGGGATCTCATGACGCTGCATTCCCCATTGAGGAGTGACGTGCCGGACGCGGCGGCATGGAATCGGATCAGCGACTACGTCGAGGACAGCCCGGAGGCCCATACTGCTCTCGTCGACGTGATGCACCTGCTCACGCCGGTCGGAGCGTTGCACAACCTCGCGCGCGGCGAGCTTCCGCAGGAGAACGCCGAGGCGATCTGGATCTGACGCGCGTCAGAGGATCTCGTACGGGAGCAGATCCCTGCCCCCGCGGCGCATGACCTCAAGGTTGTGCACAGCGGCCTTCTCGATGTCGGGGTCACTCACCGCCGTTATCTCGGCGACTACAGCTTCCTGCTCCTCGATGAGGCTCTCGAGGTCGCCGCGGTGGGGCACGCCTGCGAGAGCAGACAGGTACTCCACAGCCACAATCGCGCCGTGAACCTTCGAGGCGCCTCGCCCTGGCCTGGCGACGGCTTGGGCTTTAGCGTAGCTCGAGCGCGCCGCATCCCACTGACCTTCAAGGAGCTCGAAAAAGCCCTTCTTTTCCCAGTACATGCGCGCGGTGAGGTCAGGACTTGGTGACCAGTTGCTGAGGCGCTGGTCGTCGGGAATTGTCCGCCCGGGCTGAGCAAGATGCTCGATCGTCTCGAGAATGCCCAGGGAAGCCGGCGAGTTCTCGATGACGTCGAGCGTGCGGCCACGGGCGTAGTCGTCGTTGTGGCGGGAAAGGTTCGCGAGCGCTTCGCCCAGGATGATCGTCGCCACGCCGTCGGACCACCCGAGCTCACTGAATCGGATGAGTGCGCGTGCGCGCCAGACGGCCGCAAGGTCGTACCGGCCGTGCGTTGCCGAGGCGAGCGCCAGTAGGCGGCAGGCTTCAGCGTCGTATCGGTTGACCGGGCGAGACTGAATGGCCGGCCACTCCTGCTCGCCCAGCTGCACCGCAGCGCCCGGATCCTTATCCGGTGCCAACTCAAGGACGCGAGCGAGTAGGAGAGCCTCGGGTGTTTGGCTCATGTCGCGATTGTAAAGCACTAGTGATCGATTCTCAGCGCGATCCGGGCTCAGCGCCGCGCGAGACGATCGTCAGATGGTTTGCCTGGCACCGCTTAGCTCACACGACCCTCTGTATTGAGGTCTGAGAATCAGCACGGCTGCCCCGGCCTGTGGGGTCGGACGCATACGGGATCGATAAGGGAGGTATACCTGCGACCCCGAGGAGTTCTCCCGTGAGCCAACGTTCCGTTCAGTCTTGCCGGTCCGCGATGATCACAGTTCATGTTGCCGGGATACTTGCGTGAGGGTCGCGGTAGGTCTTCGTCTCCGGCGGTTTGTTCGAGCTATTGGTGCGGGTTTTGCGGCAGTGCTGGTTTGGCTGGGGTTCATGGACGAGTCGCAAATACTCACGAGCGATCGTCTGATCTGGAGACTCCCTGGCTTTCTCTGTTGGGCCGCGTTGACCTTTGTCCTCGGCATCGCGGGCGGAGTGGGAGCCACGGTGCTGGCGCACTCCGGTCCCGCAATTGAAGGACGGCTGAACGGCTTTGCGGGTGCGAAAGCGTCGCACATAGCATCTGTGGTCGAGGGTGATTGGTTTGCCGACACCGGCAAAGCTGTCACGAGCTTTGGCACGGTGTACAACGCCTACAGCCCTGTGGCGGATGTCTTCACAGTGCGTGTTGAGGGCTATCGGGTTCGCCTCAAAGAACTCGCCCTCGTGTGCCCCGGCCCGGCCATCATCGAGTTCTTCCCGAGCGACGAGTCGATAGCATACCTCCGCGGGTCTCCATGGCCTTGTGAGACGCTGATCGTGGCACTCACACGCACGGACACGGAGGTTACGATCGTCGTCACCATTTCTTTGGACGGACATCCGCTACGGGATGACAAGGTGCTTGGCGAACTCGTCTGAGCTCGCAGTCCTGCCATAACGACGACCCCCAAACGATGGGGTGGCGACCGCTGTGGGGATGGTTTGAACACGACCGGGCCATGACGAACGACGACCGACGACCGTGTGGTGGTACTGGAGGTGGCAGGCGATGGTCTGAGTGCCGGCATCGAGACCCTTGTGGGTGAGCCGTTCGCGCAGCGGCAGGGGTCGTTGGGCCGGTGCAGTTTGCTGCGGGCAGTGGTGGGGAGTGTGGGCAGCGCGAGCGCCCACCCATGCTGGGTGGGCGTCCGCGTTGCAGTGCTGGGGCCGCTAGCCGCTCAGCGGCTTTGCGCTGTGGAACTCCGGGATGGTCGGAGTTTCGTTCGGGCGGCGTCCGAACCATCCGCAGCGAGCGCGCGTGTAGACGGCGGCCCGCTTGCGGTATGCCGTGGCCCACATCGCGGCAACTTCCGCGGCCTCGTCCTCGATCGAGTCGAGTTCGACGAGCAGTAGCGCGTGGTTTGCCATCGCGGCATCTAGTGCCGCTTGCGACGCCTTGGCGCGCGCGAGTTGCTCACGCGATGCCCGCAGCTTGGTCAACCATGCCTGGCGGTCTGCGACTGCCGCATCTTTGATCTCGCTGCGGTCTGGCAGGTGCGGCGTTTCTTCGTCCGCCCGAGCGATCACCACTTCATGGGCGGCGATCTTGGACCGGAGGGTGGAGCGGGCCGCAGCGTGTGCACGACGTACCTCCAGCTCTGCCCGTTGGCACTGGCTTTCCAGTCCGTAGAGGTAGTGCGTGGGGTTTGAGTCGAGCACCGGACGGTTCCTGATGCGATCTCCCCACCCTCGAATGACGAGCATGAAATGCTCCGCCGGTCGAAGGTCGATGACGGGGGCGGCAACGGAGACCGACGCCAGGCCCGTACCGAGGGGGTGATTAATGGTTCGAATCTTCATGACGTGTTCCTTTTCTTTTGGGTGTTGATTGATGAACGGGGTTTAGCAGGTGCCGGGTTCAACGCCGCGGGAGACGATGACGATGCGGTTTGCTGCGGCGAGGTACTCCACGAGCTGTCCGGCGTCGTCACGGTCGTTGATGCGGCAGGGCCAGTCCGGGCCCCAGGAGGTCACGGTGATGCTGGATAGGGGGATACCCATTGCGTCAGCGAGGGGGGCGGCGACGGCCAACGCTCGGTCGTTGGCGAGGGTCATGTTGACCTCGCGGGAGCCTTCGGAACTGGTTGAGCCTTCGACGTTCACGGTGCCTTGGCACGTCGCGAGCTGCTGGGCGACGGCCTGGATCGCCGCGAGGGCTGCGTCTTTGTCGACGAAGGTTGCTTCGTTCACGTTGAACAACACCTGAGTTTGTTCCAACGAGTTCGCACATTCCGATGTGATTCGCGCCACCGGAAGGGGCGTCACGGTGGGCAGGTCGACGTCATCGAAGGGTCGCTGAGTGAACTGCTCAACGTCGAACGACACCTCCGCGGCCCCCGCCTGCCTCAGATAGGCTCCCCACACGGCCTTCAAAGCCTCGTTCAATTTCGCCGTCAAGGGGCTTTGCGGCGCTGAGGTGATGCCGATGCGCGGGAAGTTCACGCTCACGTTGTCGGGCAGGGCAGGGATCGCGTTCGCTTCGTGCAATCGCTCGATGACCGCTTCCGGCGACTCGTTGAGACTGCCGGAGAGCATCGACATCTCACCCGTGGTGACGATGCCGGATCCGAGCACGGTGATCGACCGGGCGCCATCCGACGACGTCAAGGCGTTGGCGGCGAGAGCGATCGCTTCGGCGTAGTCGGTTTCGGCGTCGTCGGCTCGGGCCGACAGGATCGCGTCGGTGACCTGACGGCGAATCTGTTCAAGCTCGTCGGACCGATCGAAGGCGTTGTCGGGGAGGGACTCGACGTTGATGTCGGCCACCACATGAGGAATGCCGTCGGGCACGATGATGGTCACCCGGTCGCCCACGGTCGAGATCCGCTCTGCGATAGCTTCGGCCTGCAGCGGTCCGATGAAGGGGGAACCTTGAACGGCGGCGGCGATCACCACCTGGTGTCCAGCCTCCGAGGGGAGCTGCGTGCATCCGGCAGTGACGCCGACGGTGATGCAGGCGAGCGTGATCGTCGCCAGGCGGAAACGGGTGTCGTGCTTCATGGTGACTCCTTCAGGTTGAGGGGTTGTGTGGTGCACCTTCTGAATCGATCCCGCAGTGAGTGCTGCGTGGTCGGCGCGGGTCATCGCATCCAGAAGGCGCCGTGGCGGGTGCACCGAAGGCCCACGCCGCAGTCGCCGCACGGCAGTGCTCTCCACCTGCCCTCGCATCGAGGGCAGGCGTGGAGCAGTTCGCCGCAGGTGCACTGCCCGTGCTGGACCGGTGTGCCCCTGCGGATGAGGCGCCAGAACCAGATCACGGCACGCTCGGGTTCGAGTTCTGCTGCTCGGCGGTCGCCGTGCGACGGAACTCGAACGCTTCGGCCAACTCCGATCCTGGGGAGGCGTTGGCCGCCGCGATCCGGTACTCCTCCTTGGCGCTCTCTGCTCGCGCCTGGATGGCCTCTCTGGCGTGGATGTAGAAGTCGACCGTGGTCTGGGTCGCCTTCTGCTGCTCCTCGATCGACCGCTTGACTCGCTCGATGTACTCCACGAGGATCAGCCGGCGGTCTCGCAACTTCAGCAGCGACAGCAGCGCCTTCGCGTGCTGGATGAGCACCGGGTTGTGATGCGCCTCAATGAACAGCACGGCGACTCCGATGGCGAGCAGGCTCAGCACGAACAGCGGCAGGTGCTCCCAGGTGCTGTACACCTGCTCAGGGTCGATGGTGAGTCGCGGGGGTACCGCTGCGCCGGCCTCGATGGCCTGGTTGATTTGCCGGTCCTGTTCCTCGACAGCTCGCCGGACTGCCGCGTCCTGCTCGGTCGACACGCGCACGAGGGACAGCAGAATGCCGGCTGACAGCCACAGGACGCCGGTCACGGCGAGCCAGAACGCGTCCAGCTTCGTGATGATCTTGCGCGCCTTGATGCGTCCGAGCACGTGGCCAGCGAACGCCGGTGCGGCCGCCAGGGCGACCAGGAACGCACCGGTGGCGATGATTGCATCCAGCCAGGAGCCGCGACTGAAGGCGTACCAGTTGTTGGCGATCAGCACTGCTTCGGCTGCCGGCAGCGCGATCAGCGGCACCCACCGCTTGAACTGCTCGCGACGAAGGGTGGCCTGAACCTCCGGCGTGTTCGTCGACGTCGTCGGCACTTCACCGGGCCGCCAGCCGCCATCCACATCCGGGACGCTCCCGTCAGCGACCGTAGCGAGATGGTCAACGAGATCCTGAGCCACGGCTTCGTCCTTGATCACCTCCTGCAACTCATCCTCCACCGCCTCCAGGGTGGAGAGATTGCCCTTATCGAGGCGCTGATCGAAGCGACCGTTTTTGGCATCGTTCTCCAGCGTGTCCGCGATGAACTTCTTTTCCTTGGCCTCAGAATCCAGCGCCTCGCGCTCCACCTCGGCCTGACGGTCACGCTGATTGTCGAACGGGATCGGGCCGATGGTGCTGGCGATACCATCCGGGTCGAGCGATCCGGCAGCGACCGCGACAATTCCTGCCTGCTCCGCGATGGCCGAGGACGAGTTCTGTGGCACGACAGAGTCGCGCACAGGCGGAGCAGGGATGTGAATGTCGCGCGACTGCGCCTGCCGGTCGACATCGGCCGGCTCGGTGGACTGGGAAGCTTTAGCCATGGTCGTGCTCCTTCGGGTTGGTGGTGAACTCCTGGCTCAGTGATCTGGCTAGGGATTGCCGTTGAGGCTTACGCGATCTGAATCGATCCCGCACATCGTTTTTTCGCTTAGGACGCTGGCCGGTGTGCGCGCACGTGTCGTTCACCGTCTTCCGGTGACCAATCCCGAGACGGCCGAGATGCTGACGTAGGTGACGACGAACCCCACCACGACGATGAGCCCACCTCCCTGGGCTGCACCGCAGGCGACGAGACCCAGCTGCGGTGCCAGAAGTCCGAAGAAGGTCACGCCTACCGCACTGAGACCGATCACAATGCCCGGAGCAGTGAAAGCAAAGAACCCCGCAAGTGCTGCGACCAGGCACGCCATAAGCACCCTTTCGAATCCCAGATCGAAAATCGCTACGCCGAGCGGGCTTGCCAAGAAAGCTGCGATCTCTAAAGCGCCGAACAGAGAGAGTGCACTTCTGGCCTCCAATCGGCCAAGAACGAGCGCGAGGAACGCTCCTCCGAGTCCCGCGACGATCACGACTGCGACAGCCAGAAGGCGAGGCACAAAACCTCCCGCGCACTCTGCCTCGGTGATCAGCGACCAACCGTTGCCGGCGATGCCCGCAGCTCCACACACGCCATAAACCACAGAGCGCAAGTGCGCACGGACATATCCAGCTGCCGAAACCGCGATGCCGACCAAGACGCCGAGCGACACACCAGCCGTCGTCGCTCCGCCGAACGCGTCAACGAAGGAGGCGGCGGCCAGGGCGGAGAGCAGTCCCCCGAGGAACCCTCCCGATGAGCCTGGGGCTCGATACCACCGGAGCCCGCGCATGGTCTGTGCAGGGACTGAACCGCGGTAGCGGGAACCACCGAGCAGGAGAAACAGTATTCCCAGCATCAGGAGGAAAACGATGGCGGCTTCGGTCACCTCGCCCTCCGCTCGCAGGACAACGAGACGCGGAAGCTGGCTCGCTTCTCAACACCTCGCAAGAGCTTCACGCCGCGAGCCCCG
Source organism: uncultured Microbacteriaceae bacterium (assembly GCA_964462815.1). GTDB lineage: Bacteria > Actinomycetota > Actinomycetes > Actinomycetales > Microbacteriaceae > Microcella. The sequence goes on along the minus strand of CAYWZI010000002.1, from coordinate 11,817 downwards.
CGGATCCTGCAGGGCGTTGTGCGCGCCGGGCTCGAGAAGTTCTCACTCCGTCTCGCGCCGTGTCAAGCGGGTCCACAGCCGTGAGCGCCGCAGCAGTGGATCGCAGCGTTTCCAGACCCGGCAGCCACACCTTCGTCGGGCAAGCACGAACGAGAGCCTGGGAGGCTGCATTGCGAAACGTGACGAGGGTCACGGCCAGACCGCGCGATCGTGCCGACGTTGCAAGCTCCGCAAACGCTCCGTCGCCAGAGACGATCACCAGGCGGTTGTACCTGCGGGCGAGCATGTCGAGGTCCACGTCCCCGATCAACGCACGATCGGCGCCATCAACGCCGTAGCCAACGATTCGCCGGATGCCAGTTGCAGGAAGTGCGAACCATGCCACACGTGCCAGCTTCGGTCCGCTGCCGACCACAATGTGATCTCCGGGATTGATGCGCACCGCGTAACGAGTGAGCACCTCCCACGCGACTCGAACCAGCGTCGCGTCCGAGGCGGAACCTCCAACGATGTTCTCCATATCCACGTAGATGGCGGATCGGCATTCTTGAACGGAATTGTGGCTCACGGGGCACTCCTTTGGTTGGGAAGGGATGCTCTCTGAATCGATCCCGCATGTGCCCGGTACCGCAACACGGGAATGGCTGTCACTGCTGAAGGCGAAGCCCCATCTGGCGGCGGACATCGTCACCGAAGGTCGCCTTCACAGCCATCGCGGCGGTGTGCTCCAACAGGGCGAGGTTGTGCAGACGAGGGAATATCCATGCATCGAAATCGAGCATCAATGCCGTCGTGGACTCGTCGCCTTCAACTGCGTGGGTCCGTTCGGAGAAAACCTCAGCCCTCAAGGTAAGCACCGTTTCCACAACTCCGTGCAGCAACCAGTGCGGCCAGTGCATCGTGGGGCATGCAGCCCAGGCGAACTCCGACCGATAGCACGCAGAGTCTTCAGTGTCGCTGCAGGATTCGGCCCACTGTTCCGGCGGATCGCTTGCAAGAGACGTGAGCTCGATCCACAGTCGCAAGTTCAGCGTAGGTTGCGACGATGCCATCTCAGATTCGACGTGCACTAAGCCAGCATCGAATGGTTGCGAGTCAACCATCCATGCGCGGCGGCGCGGGTCGACCACCTGTTGTAGAAGCGTCTCGACCGCGAGTCGCGAGCGAAGCCAGACACGATGCACGAGGGCTGAGCCCCATTGCCTGTGGCGGCACCGGCTGAAAAGTGGAGGCATTGATCCTCCCTGACAGCGGGTGCAATGCACCTCTTCAACGACCTCGAAGTCGTCTTCGATCTCATCAAAGAGTGCGAGCAGGTCATGGCGAAGATCATGCGGAAGTCTGACGATCAACGACTCCCCTCTTCGAGGGTCCGAGAGGCATCGGCCACAGATAGCGGGGGCAAGTGCGTGCTCGGTCGCCACCCAATCTTGTGCATCCCGTATCCATTGCTCGATCGATCGGATGACGTATCTGTCGCCGGAACCCAGACGTTCCCGTCGACTCTTGGACACTCGGTCGTCAACGCCCGCCGCGAGCAGCTGCGCGAGGTCGCGCAGGTCTCGTGTGACGAGTTCAAGCGACTCGGTTCGATGCCGACAGCTCTTGTCATCCCGCGAAGAGTCTTCATCGTGCAGTGTCGTAGCGCAGGTCTGTGTGAGTTCGATCGCCACCGAGTCCGTAAGGCGTTGCAGGTCTTTGAACAGAGCGTGAACGAGACTGTGGGGTGCGAGTTCGATGAGACCACTGGCGTTGGCGAACACCGATCGCACACACGAGTTGCACAGCTCCCACTCACCAGGCCCATCAAGCCACGTCGCAAGCCCGAGGTTCCACGCCTCGACGATGTCTGCCATCTCTGACATGACCCTCAGCTGAATCACCGGGACACGCCATGGGCTAGGGGTCGGTGGGAACCTGTCCGCTGAGTGCGGTATTCAGAGGGGCGCACAGCCTCGATGTGCGCTTCTCGGCGGTCAGTCTGCGAGGAGCGTTTCGCGGCTCGACCAAGGTTGCCCTCGACAGAGCGCAACGCGCCCGGCGGGACATTCAATTCGTCGCTTTGCAACGAGGACAAATGACGGTCACGCGATTCCACGACCGCTTTCCCCAGAACACGCGGCCACAGCGCCCGCACTTGTGCGGCTCGGTGTAGTCGTTGCTTCGCGAGGATGAACCCGCTACTGACATGATTACTCCCTTGATCGACACACACGGCGACAGAAATCCGTAGCCACTAATGGTTGAATCGATCCCGCATGGAGAAGCTGCGGGGAAGGGGCTGCAGATCAGGAGTTGGGACGGAATGCGGCGTGGCTGGCTGCGCAGTCGAGGCCCTCGGGCGCGAGCATGATTTGTGACGAGGTGAATCATGAACCCAACGATGCGGCGGCCCGCCTCAGCTACCAATGCCGCAACGGAGGCATACAACGGAGATCCCGTTCAGGGATCAACTGTCTCGGAACGCGCGTCCCGAGTGGCGACAGGCGTGAGGTGTTGTGTGGTCGATCACACGAGACTCCGATGTGGTGCTCTTGACGTTGAGGTTCATCTCCAACGGTGGAGGTTTTGCGAAGTCCCTCCTCATCCGCTACAAGATCAAGCGGCTTGCTAGCCCTCGTAAGAATCTTGGAGTATCGCCAGGGTGATCAGTTCCGCGTGAGCAGTGTGGAGCTGATCGATCTGGCTCAGTAGCGCTTTGAGGGCGTCGACATCGAGAAGGTGAGGGTTGCGCATCGCGCTCAGGAGAATGCACATCCGCACGATCGCAGCCACGCGCATCGGGTGCACTTGGCCCTTCGCCAACACGAGGGCTTCCGCCTCGGTGACGACCTCGGGAAGATAGCTTGTAACAGCGTCAATCACTGATCGTTCGCCGAGGGCCCGCAGCCATTGCTGGCTACCTGGAATGGCACCGCGGAGTTGGCTGACGTCGATGTTTGCCACCAGAGCAACGTGACGCATTGTTGCTACCGAGTCTGATGCCGCCGAGAGGCCGGGTAGGGATCTCGCTTTAGCGACCCTCACTCTTCGTCCAGTCACGGCGGCACGCCGTTCTTCGGTTGTTCTCTTGTTGCGGCGCACGCGCATCAGGTGCAGAACTTCCGGCAAGGAAGTCACTCGTCCTGCAGGGATGTGCGGGTAGTGACCGGCCTCGCCGAACTTACGGTACTGGCCTAAGTGCCTCGGCGGCAGAAGAACCCACGCCTTCACTGCGGGGTCGATGCAGGCGTGATCGAACGGATAGATTGCGCCGTGGTCACCGCTACCCAGAATGTGCCTCGTAGGGGCACCCTCGCGTGAGCAGGCCGCATGAAAGTCACGCACGAGATGCTGCTCAGCCTTGTCTCTACCGATTCCGACGCTGACGTGTAGTGTCCGGACACCCGCCCACGTGTAGAGCGCTCGCGTCATTTCCGCGCTTGGCTTGACAACGAGTTCGACGGTGGAGCCTTGGTCCGAATCAGTCCCACGAACTTGTTCACCGTATTGGGTCCGCCTCGAGTTGGCCTCGGCCTTTCCGGGTACTCGCGCGAACGACTCGTCGCTCTCCGCGAGGACTGTCAAGAAGGTCTCGACGCCGGGGTCTCGGACCTTGCCGTAGCTACTGACCGTTCGAGGAGCCTCGTGAAGAACCTGCTCGAACCACGAATACAGCGCAGTCACTACACGGCGCATTCTTGCGATGCTGCTTTCCTCGCTGTCACCGACCGCGGACCCGAATAGCTCGGCCTGCACGGTGTCAGCATCGTCACTTTGCGTACGGGGTCGAAAACCTCTAAACACGTTCTCGGTGTCGAGATAAACCTCACCGATCATGGCAACTGCGCATCAATGACATCGGCCAGCTCCGCTGCGAACGGCCGGTTCCACTGGGAGCCATCAACGCTCTCTCGGGCAGTCATGACCTCTGCTACCGCGTCACGATCGGCTAACCGTTCTTTGTAGGGCCGAGGCCGGCGCGTGTCCGCCCCGGGCACGCCGCCGAACACTCCCAGCGTCAGATTCTCAAGCTCGGAAATCGATGCGGTGGCGTCCAGCCAGGCTTCGCCCTTGTACACGCCACTCTCGTGATCGAAGCGAAGCTCGGTGAGCGCGAGACGACCGCCGTAGTCGATCCGTGCCATCAGGTCATGGCGCTTCGCTGTGTCAGACGCGGCAGGGTCGACTTCCACTTCGCACCGCAAACCCAGAGATCCGGGATCCGCCTCTCCTCCTTGGAATATCTTCCAGCGAAGGGCCCGGCTTCCGACCGATATGACGCGCGCGGGGACAACGAGCGGATCTGCCGGAGCGCTACCGTTCGCCACGGCCCTCCCGGGAGATCCAGTGCCATCGCCCAGCGAGATCGCAAAGCGACTCTTCTGCTCCGCGATCTCCTCTTCAAGGTTTGCGAGCTCGTCGACGATAAGTGCGTCCTCTCGTGCGATGACTCCGAGCACGTCTATCGCGGCATCGAAACCATCGGTGTCTGGATCTGCCACCTCGATTGCAGCATCGAGTGCTTCAAGGAGAACCCGAGCCACTTCACCACCAGCACCATCTCCGGCGAGGCCCTGGTAGTGTCGCGCCGTCACCGAAACAAGTTGCGCGAGTACCGGCTCAAGGAGGTTGGCAGCCAGCGCTTGACCGGGGTCGAGTGCATCGTCGGCTTTGAAGGCCAGCGCACCGGCCTCTGCGTCGAGAAGCCACTCCCTGCTCAAGCCCTTCGCGCCAGGGAACGGAGCCGGAGCCCAACGCTTGAGCCAGAGCGCCAAGGCCAGACGCCTCACGACATCAAAGAGGGATGCTTCCGCATCTGGGACCACCTCCAGCTCGGCGCCTTCGGGTAGTGCCTGTTCACCAAGCACCGCTTCGGCCGCGGAGTGACCGATAATTGCGCCCAACCACCACGACGCAGCATCCAAATCAGTCAACTCGATATTTGGTACTGGGTTCACGTGAAGCACGTTGAACTCGACAACTCCGCCAGAGAGCCCGAGACGCACTGTGCGAATGTCGCGAGCGCCTGCGAGATCGACGGAAACGAGACACATCTTGCCCTCTGCATGACGTACCCGGAGGATGGCGGAACTCATAACGCTTGTCCTTTCACTGGGTGCAGGAGAAAGCACCACGGAACATACCGATCCCGGTTCTGCATCACAGCACCCCATCCCCTTTGCTGGCGCGCGATCGAATCAGCTCCAACGCTATGTCGAAGGGCACGTCCAAGTCGGGGTAAGGGTTCGCTCTACCTTGCGATAAGAACAGTGCCTCGACGTCATGGTTGCGCGCGACCACCCGCTTTCTCCACTGAGTCTTTAGCTCTTCGTGAAGTGCGGATTGAGCTGCGTTCAGCCGCCTTAGCGAGCCAAGAGACAAGACTTCAGACTCGAACCTATGCCGGAACGGTCCCATGTCGTCCAACAGCGCCTCGGCTTCATCCATCTGGACCTGGCTCCAATGATGCGATTGGCGATAGAGCAGTTCTTGCACGATTGCAGATGTGGGGTCGTGGTCCGCTTCGGTCTCCGGAGGCCGTTCGGGCAGGATTCCTTTCGGTCCACCTGTCTCGACATCAAGACCAAGACGCTTGGTCTGTTCAACTATTGACTTGAACGCGCCATAGACGTGAGCCCACACCTCGGTAGCGCTGGGCTCTGACTCCGAGTTGAGGGCTTGTCGGAAAATCCGGATCCACAACCGCGATAGGTAGCGGCGATGTGCAGAGGCAAGGAGTGGATCATCGAGCCTTGCTCCTCGGTTCAATGCGCTGAGGCCGCTTCTTCGCCACGCAGCGGCCATGGTGAGCGCTCCTCCCTCATACCCGCGAGGTGGTGAAGGTGAGTCGGGCTCGAGCAATAAGGAATCTCCGAAAACGTGGCCAGTGAGCTCGAAGCCCAGATTGAGTACTGCGTGGGGCCAACCGGTAGGGAGCCCAAGCGGCAACGCTGACCAGCGAATGGCCGCGTTGATTGCTTCGTCGGCACCGAGGGATGGGGCGCCCTCGCTTGTGGGATCCCTCAGGGATCGAGACAGGCGTGCATTGATGGCAAGGTCGAGCGGCACAATGAAGTCAGCTTCTGCCGAACCCTTGGGCCTATTGACGGGTCCAACCAATTGGGGCCGTTGCGGAATGCCATCGCGAGAGAGTTCTCGACTGAGCCGATCGGTCGGTTGGGGTGAAGCCACCCATTCCTTCCATAGTTCGACTGCCTCCGGCGACGCTGTAGGTACGGCTTCCTGGAATCCGCACGCCGCCGCGAAAGCGAGGCTCAGGTCGCCTGACGGTCCGCCCGAGAACGTGGGAGTTGTGTCTGGGGGCGGGCTTTCACGGTGCCAGGCGTCATCGAGCATCGCGCTGTACTCGGCATAGTTGAGCGACAATTTGGTGCTGACGGCACTCGCAGTCAGCCCTCTCTGACGGGATAGCCCCATCGTCAATTGACTCTCCGCAAGTTCGAACCGCATTGCTTCGCTGAGTCGCGACGGATCTGGGTGCGATTCAGAGAGTTGCTTCGCTGGCGTGAGAAGCTTCTCGGCGCTCACCCCGAGACTGGCCCGGCGGTTCGCCGCCCTGCACAAGTCGTACCAAGTGCAGACCGCAGCAAGCCACTCGCCGTTCTCGACCATCGCTCGGTGAATCTCGTGGGCATCGGCCGAGTCGACATGTCGCGACTTGGCAGATTTCAGTTGCGGTCGCGATGGGCGGAATGCCTCGCCGACGTCCGCCTTGAATAGGTCGGGGAGGAGATACTCCAATGCCGTGCCGTTCGGACCACCGTCTGCCGACGTAAGTCCGCTCGAAATCACCGCCTGCGGCAACGCGCGCCACGCATCACACAGGACTGAACGGAGGAGAGGCATCAGACATGAACGATACTGCCCGTTGTGCCTGCTTTCCAGCGTCAGTGTGATTCACGCGGGCGAGAGCATGAGGTTGCCATCCACAACCTCCAGGCGAACACGCCGCGAGGTTGACCCTGCAAGTTGCGTGAGCACCTGCCGCTCCAGGGTCCGCTGCACATGCCGCGCTCCGTAGGCGGGGTCGTGCCCTTCTTCGGCCAACCAACGGTAGACCTCGGGGCCGGCTTCGATCGACCAGTCGCTCTGTGCCAAACGTGACATGAACGCCTCTAGTTCCGCCTCGGCGATTCTCTCGATCGCATCGAGCCCCAGAGTCTCGAAGAACACAATCTCGTCGATTCGGTTCATCAGTTCGGGTGGCATGGCCTGCATCATGGCCTTAAGTTGGCGCGACTGGCTGTCTCCCGCAACTGAACCGAATCCTGGGACCATGCGACCCGCCTCGGCTGCTCCGAGGTTCGAGGTCAAGACGATCACTGCTTGCGAGAAGTCGGCTGTGTTACCGCGCCCGTCTGTAAGTCTCCCCGCGTCAAACACCTGAAGGAAAGTACTCCAAACCTTGGGGTGCGCCTTCTCGAACTCGTCGAGCAGGACGACCGAACGAGGTCGGCGCTGCACGCGGGTGGTGAGCCAACCGTCCGAATCGTCGTAACCGGCGTAACCCGGGTCTGGTCCTATGATCCGGGACGCCGAGACTCGGCTGCCGTACTCGCTCATGTCGAGACGGATGATTGCCTCGGGGTCCCCGTATTCGGTGGTAGCCAGCTGTCGAGCCAGCTCAGTCTTGCCCACGCCCGTCGGGCCAGCAAACAACATGACGGCAATCGGCTTCTCGGGCCGCAGTCTGAGACCGGCCCTGGCGATTGACAAACGTTTCACTATTTGAGTAATCGCAGCATCCTGGCCCACGACCTTCTCACTCAAAAATGAGAAGAGCTCGGCAGTCGGTAGCGGCGCGCCGTGCCCCGCCTCTGCCCCCTTGGCCTCGCTGCTTCTCGACTCGGCCGAAGGCTGGGGGGAGCGACTCAGCCGCTGGGTAGCCACAAGCCGCTTCTTGGCTTCTTCATAGGAGGAGTCAAAGCCCACGACCTTGAGGGTTCCGATCAGCACGTAGAGCTCGTCAATGGTGCGGTTCGATTGGCTCGTCTCGACGGATGAGAATCGCGCATCGATCTCGCCCATGAGCCACTCTTCGTTCTCTGACGTGCGCCTGGTCATTCGACCCCCTCCTCTCGAAGCGATACCGATCCCGGGTGCATCTAGGTTGCGCAGCTGGGCCGACAAGAGGGTCCGCCATAGATCTCTCGCGAAAGCCTAGACTTCACAATGCCGAATGCCAGTTATCGTCATGTCGGGCGAAAGGATGGATGAATGAAGGCCGACGCGTTTGACTTCCAACCTTTGCTGATTGCCTTCGATGCTCGAGATGACGCGCTCGCGAGCGTCGAGGCTCAACGTGCGTTCGAAGCTGGCGCTGTACCCACGGCGTCATCCTCCGAAGAAGTCATCGCGCTCGCCGTATGGCGCGATGCGCGCGACCAGGGGAAAGATCTGTTCGAGACATGGAGCAGGACTCCACTTCTCGTCGAGCACCTTCGTTCCTGCGCGGCGCGCGGCGCCGTCTGGGCAATGGCCTGGCTTGCGCTTGACTCATTCCTCTCCTGGACAGCCCCGGAGGACGACGACTCTGTTCCCTCGCTGACGAAGGAGGAGCGCGGAAATCATCTCCGTACCGCTGCGGAGTCGGGCCACCGCCGAGCCGCTCGCAGTCTGGGAATCGACAACATCGATGACGCCGAAGCGCTGACTTACCTGGCTCAGGCCTACGCAGATGGTCGACCCGAAGCGGAACAGAACGGGGGGCAAGCCCGGCCATTGTGGCGATGCGCTGACGACTACCTCATGACGAGTGACCTGCTCAGCGACACAGCTTTGGAGGCCGCCCGACGCTCGGCCTTACTCGGCCTAACCGATGAAGCGAACACGTGGTTTAGCCGATCGGCCTACACGACCGACTGGATGTCGGCAGAAACCCTTCGGACCCGCAGTGGAGCTCGGCAGGCTTTCGCCGACTGGTGCGAGCAGCAGTGCCGTGCTGATCAAGCCGAGGCCATTTGGCAGTTGCTGATCGACGAGGCCGCTCGAGACTCGATGAGCGACGCCAGGAGTATGCGTTCAGAACCGAAGAAGTATCGCGACGATTGGCAGCTCACTCATGATCGTGAGTCTGCGCGTTATTGGGCTCTCCGGGCCGAGTGGGAGCGATACGCACACGTCTCACCTCTGCGATCGGAGCGGGTGGCCTTCCTGCTGAGCGACAACTACTTCATTTCGTCCGATGATGAATCGATCATGACCACTTACCTTGAGTCCACGCCGAGCGGGAAGAGCTTCCTTTCACACCTAACTCAGCAAGTACTTGGGTTCTCACTCGACGAGGCCCAACGGTCCGAAGTTGAGGAGCGAGCTGCTGTCGTGGCATTGCTGTGGTGGCTTGTTCGCGATTTCGAAAGCAGCTGGCTCGATCTGTTGGGACTCGCGGACGCTGCGGCAAGCCGGCGAGAGTCCCTAGATGCGTTGGCCCTTCAGCAGGAAACGTGCGCCACCGAATTCACCCTTGAGACACAGGGACGAGAGTCTGCCCTTCGCTCGTTCGATAAACCCGCGAGCGCTGGCTACATAATCCGTGCGCGGCTGCTCGACCACGCCATGCTCGATCGGCCAGGCAGCGATGGGTTCCGGCACGAACGGGGAGGCTGGGCCGCTCCGCTAGGCCTCGCCGGGACAAGGAGCTATCTCGAAGGAGGTCAAGGCTCAATTCCACCGCTGCGGGGCACGTCAGCGGGCATTGCCTTGTGGCTGGCGGGCGGCCAAACCCTGGTCCGACTGATCGGTGAGATCGGCGACGAGCTTGACGAGCTCTTTGGATACGTGGAGTTCGTTCTGGACACCGAAGAGGAACGGGAGTCTGATGAGACTGGCCCGGCCAACGAGGAGAACGTTGTCCGGGTGCACTACCAAGCGATGGCCCGGAAGCGGGAGCTCGTTCAAGAACACCTCCGATCGCAACGTCGAGACCTTGAAGGCCTCCTGAAAGGTCTCGCTTTCCCTCGCTGACGAGCAGCGCGCCAGAAATAGCAAGGGCCCAGGTAGGTTCCTTGGTGTTGACCTCTCAAGATCGAACACATGTACTCGAAACCCGGGCCCCTCATTTAGACGAGGAGTGCGCGGGGCCCTTTCCGATTTCGTTGACATCAAGCTCGCTGCTCTCAGCGGCGTCCTCAAGGTTGGCGCTGGCCGTGTTCTGGATTGTTTTGTGGTTTTATCAGGACACTACTGCGGACCTCGGTCTTGCCCAGATCAGGCAAGATTGCGAGCTAGGAACAACCACGCTCGAAACCCTAAAGTCGAACTGATTCAGGCGCGTCGATGACGAATCCAAGGAGAAACCGTGAGAAACCTTTACGGTGCGCAACCCCATTCCGGATGGAATGTTCGCGTGTTGCGTACTCAGCTCTCGTTGGTCATATGCGCCGACACTGACGGCCGCTTGGGGCCTATCGACGCGGCCGAAAGGTGCCCAGGTTAGTGTGGCACTCGATCTTTGTATGGGGACCAGCTTGCGACGTTGGCTTGTCGAAATCCTCGCTTGAAGTTGGCTCGCTTCTGCCGACGCCCACCGATCTCCGGGGATATCGCCTCAGCTCGACCTACTCCGGAAGTCCCGTCCCGAAGTCACACTTTGCTGGAACCGTTCTCGCGCGCGGTGCAACAGATGACTCGATCTCAGGAACAATCGTCGAAGTGACCTATGCCGCGTTGAGAAACCTCGATGAGGTGCTACATCCATTGTCGAGGCGGCAGTCGATGGAGTTTCCAGGCGGGAGAACGGCTTGGGTTTATTTTCCTAGCGGTGGCCTCGAGCCGCGCGAGCCTGAATTCACGTTCCATAACCTGGAGGTGACTCTGGACGAAGCGAGCAGCACTCTCACGAGCGCGCCGAAGAGAGGCGATGACATCGTACTCACGGGGGTGCGAGCTAGAGCCGGTAGGCGAGCGACAGAGAATCTCTGGAAAGAGAGTCGACTGGTTACGATTCGTGTGCGAAGCGTCACGAGTGGGTGGGGGATCGACGGTATCGAGCGTATCGAGGGCCTCGTCCGATACGGCGACTGGTTACTCCCCGTCGTTGCTTTCGTTCGCATAGGGGTGGAAACGCCCTATGTGGGTGCGCTGGAAATCTCTAACGTTGCGACCTATTCACCTGCAACGGACGGCGACGTTCCGTCATCCAATCTGCACGAGCACTAGTCTCCGTTGTGCATCCAGGATGAAGTGCGGTTGAGGTGACGTCTGTGTCTCGCTCGTCGGGTATTCGAGCTCGGCACTCGGTCCCAGCACGACCACAAAAGGCGGAGGATTTTTCCTGCGATTCCAGAAGATGAACAACTCTGGAACCTCAAATGACCTCTGATTCCGCGGGAGTTGGGAGTTTCGCAAAGAGCCAATGAGTCGTCGATTCAGGCATCGGCACGGTCTTCTCGCGGGTCGATAAGGAGGGTCGCGATGACGTCGAACCCGGGTGAGCGGTTCGACCGGCCGGCCGCCAGCATCGCTGAGATGCCCACCGTAGCCAAGGGTTCGCGCGACACGCCAGGAGTCGAACCACACGAGGGTCGAATCGTCGCAGCAGTCAAGCCCCGGCCCCGCCCAGGCGAACGCGGTACGGTCGTAGCTGGAGGCGATACTCGTGAGCGACCACATCGACCCGCACGTCCGCGCCCGCGCGGTCATGGAGGGCACGACGCGCGACCTGAGCTACCCGCCGAACCCCGAGGCGCTCGTCGTGCCGGTGTACGACAACCACACCCACCTCGAGATCGCCGACGGCGAGAATCCGATGCACTATCGCGAGCACCTCGACCGCGCGTCGGCCGTGGGAGTGCGCGGCGTCGTGCAAGTGGGCAC
>CAYWZI010000001.1:0-55740 GCA_964462815.1 uncultured Microbacteriaceae bacterium | reverse complement strand
CGTGCCGGTTCGGGATGTGACGGCGCTGCGCGCCGCGATCGCCGACAACGGCATCGACAGCCCCGCCGAGCTCGGCATCGAGCGTTCAGGGTCGGAGCTCACCGTCGAGGTCACCCCCGTCTTGAGCGACGGTGAGACGCCCGTGCCGGTGATCGGCGTGCTCATTTCGGGCGAGTACATCTTTCCGTTCGAGGTCGAGATCGAACTCGAGAACATCGGCGGGCCGAGCGCCGGAATGATGTTCGCACTGGGAATCATCGATACGCTCACGCCCGACTCGCTCGCGGGCGGAGCGGAGGTCGCCGGAACCGGAACGATCGCGGCCGACGGCAGCGTGGGCCCGATCGGGGGAATCGTGCAAAAGATGCACGGCGCTCTCGGCGCCGGCGCTGATTGGTTCTTGGCACCGATCGAAAACTGCAGTGACGTGGCCGGCAATATCCCGAACGGTCTCGAGGTGTTTGCGGTGTCGACGCTCGACGAAGCGATCGGAGTTCTGCAGACCATCGCCGACGATGGCGACCTCACGGAACTCGCACGCTGCGAACGTTAGGGGTAGCCGCGGGCGGCTGCCAGGTTGCTCCCACTAGTGTGAAAGGGTTCGCCCTTGAGAACCCGGGAGTTTCACTGTGACGTCTACCGCCGCACCCTCCGCCAATCGTTCCCGCGCGACGCTCGCCATTTCGGCCGCCGTGCTGGGTGTCATCGTCGTGCTGTTCTTCGTCTTCGCGAACGTCTACACCGACGTTCTCTGGTTCGACCAGCTCGGCTTCCTCAATGTGCTGACCACGCAGTGGATCGCCGTCGGGTCGATGTTCCTCATCGGCTTCGTCGCGATGTTCGTGCCGGTGTGGGCGAGCCTGCAGATCGCCTATCGCTCGCGGCCGGTCTACGCCAAACTCAACTCGCAGCTCGACCGCTACCAAGAGGTCGTGGAGCCGCTGCGTCGCGTGGCCATGCTCGGTATTCCTGCCGTGCTCGGCCTCTTCGCCGGGGTCACGGCTGCGGGCCAGTGGCAAATGGTTCTGCAGTGGCTTAACCGCACAGCGTTCGGGCAGCTCGACCCGCAGTTCGGTCTCGACATCTCGTTCTTTGTCTACGAGTTGCCGTTCTGGCGCGGCGTCATCGCGTTCGCGTCGGCGGTCGTTCTGCTCTCGGGTATCGCGGCGATTGCGACGAGCTACCTCTACGGCGCCATTCGCGTCAACGGTCGCGAGATTCGCATCTCACGGACCGCCCGCATTCAGCTCTCGCTGACCGCCGCGCTGTACATCGCGCTGCAGGGTGTGAGCATCTGGTTCGACCAGTACGCCACGGTCATCCAGCCGAGCGACGGCTTCCTCTCGATCGGAGCGGGCTTCACCGAGGTCAACTCGACGATCCCTAGCCGCGGAATTCTCGCCGCCATCGCCCTCGTCGTCGCCCTGCTCTTCGTCGTGACGGCGATCATCGGCCGCTGGCGCCTGCCCATCGTCGGCACCGCGCTGCTACTCATCAGCGGGTTGCTCATCGGCAGCGTCTACCCGTGGATTGTGCAGCGCTTCCAGGTCGAGCCCAACGCGCGTGAGTTTGAGGCGCCATTCATCGAACGCAATATCCAAGCAACTCGCGACGCGTATGGGCTGTCGGGCATCGAAGAGATTTCCTACGATGCACGAACGGACGCCGAGCAGGGCGCACTGCGTGAAGACGCCGAGACCACGGCGAACATCCGCATCATCGACCCGGCCCTCGTGAGCGAAGCGTTTGCGCAGCTCGAGCAGTTCCGGCAGTTCTATCAATTCCCGAACTTCCTTGACGTTGGTCGCTACGAGATCGATGGCCAGACGCAAGACACCGTGCTCGCGTTGCGTGAGCTTGATCCTGATGGCCAAACATCACAGAACTGGTTCAACAACACCATCGTCTTCACGCACGGCTACGGTGTCGTCGCGGCCTATGGCAACCAGCGCACGCCCGACGGTCGCCCGCTCTTCCTCGAGGGCGGCATTCCGGCCGACGGTCAGCTGACGGGGGAGTTGGGCGAATACCAGCCGCGCGTGTACTTCGGCGAGTTCTCGCCGCTGTACTCAATCGTTGGCGGCGGCGATAACCTCGAACTCGACTTCCCGTCGGAGGGTAGCGCCGAACAAGAAGGTAACGCCACCTACACCTTCACCGGCAACGGGGGCCCGGCTCTCGACAACGTCTTCAAGCGACTGCTCTACGCCATGAAGTTCCAGTCGGAGCAGATCTTCCTGTCGGAGGCCGTGACCGACGACTCGCAGATTCTCTACGACCGCAACCCGCTCGAACGTGTGCAGAAGGCCGCCCCCTACCTGACGCTCGACAACGACCCGTACCCGGCGATCGTCGATGGTCGCATCGTCTGGATCGTTGACGGCTACACGACGAGCGCGAGCTACCCTTACTCGACCACTGTCGCGTTGAGCGAAGCGATCGCCGACACCTACACGCCGGCCCCCGCCTTCCCGCTCGATCAGATCAACTACATCCGCAATTCGGTCAAGGCCACGGTCGACGCCTACGACGGCTCGGTCACGCTGTACGCATGGGACACCGAAGACCCGATTCTGCAGACCTGGCAGAAGGTTTTCCCGAACACCCTGGTGTCTGCAGACGAGATGACGGAGCAGTTGCTCTCGCACGTGCGGTACCCGGCTGACCTGTTCAAGGTGCAGCGCAACATCTTGGGTGCGTACCACGTGACTGACCCGGGCTCGTTCTTCTCGTCGGACGCCGAGTGGCGCACGCCGAACGACCCGACGTCGTCGGCCGTCGCTCCGACCTTGCAGCCGCCCTACTACCTGACCATGCAGGTGCCGGGTGCTGATGAGCCGGGGTTCACGCTCTACTCCACCTTCATTCCGCGCACGGCCAGCGACAATGAGCGCAATGTGCTCACCGGCTATCTCGCCGCGAATGCCGACCCGGGCGACGACTACGGCAAGCTCACGCTGCTGACTCTGCCCCGGCAGACCATTGCCGGGCCCGGTCAGGTGCAGAACCAGTTCAGTTCTGACCCCGAGGTCGCGAACCAGCTGGCACTGCTGCAACGCGGTGAAACAGAGGTTCTGCGCGGCAACCTGTTGACGCTCCCGGTCGGCGGCGGCTTCCTCTATGTGCAGCCGGTCTACGTCAAGTCGACGGGTGAAACGAGCTTCCCGCTCTTGCGCAAGGTCTTGGTGGCCTTCGGTGACTCGATCGCATTCGAAGACACGCTCGACGAAGCGCTCGACTCGCTGTTCGGCGGAGACTCGGGTGCCGACGCGGGTGACGGCGAGGTCGACCCGACCGACCCGACGGACCCGGTTGACCCGACCGACCCGACGGACCCGACGGACCCGACCGACCCGACTGACCCGGGCGTCGAGATCTCGGTCGAACTCGCTGAGGCGCTCCAAGACGCCCGTCAGGCACTGCTCGACCGCGAGGCGGCCTACGCGGCCAACGACTTGGTCGCGGCCGCCGAAGCCGATGAGCGTTTGCAAGAAGCACTCGAGCGTGCTCTCGCGCTGAGCGAGTAGTGCTTCGGCAGCACGCCGTGGCACGCATCGATGAGCCCGAGTGGGCCCGGGTCAACCGGGCCCACTGGGACGAACTCGTTGACGTGCACGTCTCCAGCCCGTTTTACGACCTCGCACCTTTGCGCGCGGGCGAGGGGCGGCTCTACCCGATCGAAGAAGCAGAACTGCCGCTCATCGCGTCCGCGGGGTGGCAGGGTCTGCGCGTGCTGCACCTGCAGTGCCACTTCGGCGCCGACACCCTGGTGCTCGCGCAGCGGGGGGCCACGGTGGTGGGGCTCGACTTTTCGATGCCCGCCGTTCGGCAGGCCCGCGAACTCGCCACCGATCTCGGGCTCGACGACCGCAGCCGATTCATCTGCGCCAACCTTTACGACGCGCGCCACGCGCTGCCCGAGCCCGAGGGCTTCGACGTCGTCTACACGACCTGGGGCACGATCGGCTGGCTGCCCGACGTGGCCGAGTGGGCGCGCATCATCGCGTGGTTTCTCAAGCCGGGCGGGCGGCTCTACTTTGCAGACGGGCATCCGTCGGCCTTCGTCTTTGACGAGCCGGCAGACGGTGCGCCCACGGCGTTGCTCGACGGGGGACCGACAGCGTTTCCGACCGCGCTGTACGGCTACTTCGATGAATCGCCCCTCGACGTCAGCGACGACGGCGATTACGCCGATCCGGATGCCCGCATTGCGTCATCCCGAACCATCGAGTTCATGCACCCCCTGGGCGCGACCGTCTCGGCGCTCATCGATGCGGGCCTGACGATCGACTTTCTGCACGAACACGACGCGGTGCCCTGGCAGATGTTCTCGGTGCTCGAGCCCCGCGGTGACGGGCTGTTTGGATGGCCCGCTACCGCGTGGTTGCCCCTCGGCATGAGCCTGGGCGCGACTCGGCACTGAAGCCTTGTCGCCACGCGAGAGTGCCCAACGAGGTTCGCTCAATCCGTTGACCTGACCGCTGGCGCGGGCCATGCTGTGTTCTTGGGCCTGTCAACCTCGCATGGGCTCTCGCCCGTCGAAGAGGTATGAGCGTGACCGAGACGACTCGGCTGTGGGTTGAGCACTGGCGTCTCATTGACCACCGAGGAGCATCCATGTATCGCCCCGCAGCCACCGCCCTGACGATCCTCGCGGTCTTCGCGCTCGCCGCCTGCAGCCCGCCCGCCGACCCCGAGCCCGACCCCGAACCTGCGGCGTCGTCTGACGACGGCGGTTCAGGGGCCGAGGTGCCCTGCATCGTCGGCACGTGGCAACTCGACGTGGGCGACTACGCCGCGCAGTCGGAAGCCTTCGTGCTCGGTCTCGGCCTGCCGATCACGGGTTTCGCGATGTCGGGTGCCGGCACGATCGAGTTCACCGCCGATGGGCTCGTGGCGACCGCGGTTGACCTCACGACGACCGGCACCATCGTGGCGGGCGACGTGAGCGTGCCCCTCAACACGCGTTCGGTCTACACGGGCTCGGGCGACTGGAGCGACCCCGGCGACGGCGAAACAGTCGACCTCCAGAACTGGGCAACGGTCCCTGACGCCGACGTGCCGATCGACCCCGAGGCTCCCGACCTGCCCGCGATCGACTACACCGATATTCCGTCGGTGGTCGTCTCGTGCACGGCGTCGACGCTGACACTGCAGGGCCCGGATGCTCCGCTGTCAGCCTCCTGGACACGCTGAGTCGAGCATCCGCGCCTCGGGTCTCTCCCAGCCACGGTTCGTCGGCCTCTCAGCCACCTGCTATTCTGGAGGGACGCCGCGGGGTGGAGCAGTTCGGTAGCTCGCTGGGCTCATAACCCAGAGGTCGTAGGTTCAAATCCTGCCCCCGCAACCAAATCCGACATCCCCGTCTCGTTCGAGGCGGGGATGTCGTCGTCTAGGGGCTCAGCTGACTCGATCGGCTCGTATCCGAAGAGGTAGTTCGGGGTAACGCCAAAGATTCGGCCCAGCGCATCCACCTCGTCGAGGTTCCAGCGAGCCCGCCCGACCATCTTCGAGCCGATGGTGCTCACCGGTATGCCCATCTGGAAGGCCAGGCGCTTCTGCGTCATGTAGCCGTTGATGAAAAGCAGATGATTCAGGCGCTGCGACACAATGTCGCTCTTGGTGAGCTTTCTCTTGGCTAGTCCCATGCACCTCAGGATAATCCCGAATCCGTCGAGCTGGAGAACAATCTCTGTCTCAGTCGAAGAAAAACGAAAAACTCGTTACAAGCTGATAACCTGCGCTCATGACGAATCAATCCAGGTTCCTGAAGGTTCCGGAGTACGCCGCGCTCATGCGAATCACGCCAACGACGGTGCGTTCGCATATCCGCGAAGGGCGGCTTGATGCGATCAGGGTAGGTGGTCAGTACCGGATTCCGAACCCTGTGTTCGAGGAGCCCCAGAGTGCGTAACGAATCCCTGAGCAGATGGGGAGCTCCGTCGTGATCACGAACCTTGAGCCGTTGACGGCCTCAGAGGACTTGCGGATCGACCTCCGTGCTCAGCACATCTACCGCGGTTTGCCATCGCTGATCGCATGGTGCGACGCCGGCGAGTCGACGCGGAATGAGTTCCGCTGTCGCGCCATGAGCCTGATGTTCTTCGACGGAACGCTCTTACACGGCACGCCACCCGGTGGCGAGGACTATGGCCTTGCCGAGTTGCAGACACTGGAGGCAGAAGCCTCAGCTGTCATCCGCGGCGAGCTCAAGGCAGGCGAGATGTGGCGGCCCGGCGCGAGCGACGCACCCGCAGGAAGTATCAGCGCCGACGAGCGGGACGGGGTGAATGAAGATGGCAACTGACGCATTGGACATCCCCGGAGTCCGGGAGATGTCTTGGACCAGGGCCGGCGCGCGGATGGCTGGCGGCGACAAGGAATTCGATCGCTTAGTGCCGTCAGCGATCTTTGTCGAGGTAGGCATGGTGCCGCGATCACACGCCGTGCTGGAGAGTGTGGTCGAGTCGATGGAAGCACTCGGCCAGCTGGTGCCGATCATCGTTGCCGCAGACGGCAACGTGCTCCTGGACGGCGTGACACGGCTGGAAGCTGCGAAGCGACTGGGGCTCCCCTTCGTCACCGCGGTCAAGGTCAAGGACATCGACACGCTCGGCCAGCTGGTGCTCCGAATCGTGTCGAACGCAGACCACTATCGGGCGTCGTTCACGGTGCTCGAAGCAACGGCGCTCTCGAACCGATACAAGGCACTGCTCGGCGAGCAGGCCGCGCGGAACAAGTCCCTCAATGGCGGCCTACGTCCGCTTCAGAGAAAGCGCGAAGAGACCGGAGTCCCAAACTTTGGGACTCCGGCGGACATCGAGACGGTCGGCGACGCTGCGAAGGCCGCGGCGGACTTCGTCCCCTATAGCCACGAGACGATTCGCAAGGTCAACACCATTCAAGCCCTCGTGACCGATGAGTCCAGGCCAGAGTCGGTGAGACAGGCAGCGCGCGAGGCCTTGGCCCGCATCGAGAAAACCAACACCGTCGACGGCCACTACCGGCGAGTGCAGGAAGTCATCGCGAACGAGGAAGACGCGGCGATGTTCAACGCGGCCATCGCTGCAGAGCCTGACCTGAGCAAGCCGTGGCGAGATCTTGACGTGGCGACGAACAAGGCCGAAACGTTGCTGAAAATCATCCCGGAGCAGGTGGTGTCGTGGGGGCGGACAGCCAACGACATGCACCTGCCTTATGTGGGCCGGCTGCTGTCGATTCGTGCCTGGATCGACGACTACGTGCGTGTGTGCGAAGCGGAGGCCGAGCGGTGATTCCGGAGAAGTGGACCAACAGGCAGCTGGTGCAGGTGCTCGCGAGCATTCCCGACGACCGCGTTGGGGCCTGTGCATGGTGGTCGTCACTGGCGGGCCTCGCGCTCCTGGCGCAGATTGAGCACCACATGACCGCACCGGTGGTGGCCGCCACCAGACGCGAGCTCTCGGTAGAAATCGACGCGGGCGAAGTGACGTCCACGGCGTGGCTACTGCTGTCGCCGGAGCGCTCGCTCCTGCTGAAGCACCTGCTGTCGCCTGACACAGAGAACCCGTGGGGCTACCTGCACGCCTCGGTGAAGAATCAGGTGCTCGACGATGTGGGCCGCTACTTTCGCCGCGAGATCACCGACTCGTTGGAGGAGCGCGCGATCGAGGAACCGCTTGAGGAGGAGCGCACACTGGAGTTCGTCGTCGCCCGCACCGCCTGCGTGCTCGCTCCAGTCACCCCGAGCTACTTGCGCGCAGGGCTCGTGGATGCGGTCGACTGGATGGCAGACGTCGCCACACGCGGCCGCCTTAGCCACCTCCACGCTCTCGCCGGTCGCAGTCCTGAACTGCGCCAGGTTGGCTTCGGCGGCGACCGCGGCCGAGCGCTGGCCAACGTGACTGTGGGCAAAAGGCCCGACCACTCTGTCTCGAGCCTCTTCGCAGGATTCCTGCTACAGCCGCAGTGGGAGCCAGCGCACTCGCCCCGCCATGCGGCGTCGATCCGCGAGTACGCGATGCGGATGTCGAGCCTCACAGTGAGGAGCGCGGCATGAGAGACAAGGTGAATGCCGCACCCGGCGGGGCTAAGTCGCGGTTCGATGGGGCCGCGTCATGAGGCGCCCGAACGAGCCTGAGTCGCTCGAGTTTCGCAAGCCCCTCTTTCAAGATCGCCGGCTGTTCCAGGCCGAGGGAGCCACAACGGTCTACTGTCTGCTGGCCTTCATGTCGAATGACGCGGGGTACGTGAGCACGTCGATCACGGAACTCATGGAGGACACAGGCGCGGGTAGGCAATTGCTCGAGGAGGCGCTCTCGCACTTGGTCGATCTAGAGCTCATCGCGCCGGAGCCGAGCGACGTCGACGCTAGCGATTCGGACCTCCGCTTTCGCTTGCGCGTCGGGATTGACTATCGGAAGCTCGACGAGGGTGGCGAGCAATGACCTGGGCAGCCTCGGCCTGGGCGCTCACGGTGCCGATGCCCACGTCTTCTAAGTTCGTACTCCTCGTGTTGGCCAACTTCACCGACGAGAACGAGTCCTGTTTCCCGGGTGTCTCTCGCTTGGCGGAGACCACCGGGTACTCAGAGCGCTCAATCAAGTCGTGCCTAGCTCTCCTCGAGGACGAAGGGCTGATTTTCCGTGAGCGGCGGTATACCCGCTTCGGGGGGCGAACCTCTGATCGGTACGTGCTCCATGTCGGACGCTTGCCGCGTTCCGCCACCGGCTCAGGAGTGGACTCCTCGGACGACTCTCCCTCGAGTGGTGCGGTCGATGCATTAGGTGCAACTTCTGCACCTAATGCAGGAAACGAGCCTGTGGATAACTCCGAACCCCCATTAGGTGCAAATTCTGCACCTAATGGCTCTGAGCCTGTGGATAACCGTCTTTCGAGCCCTCCATTAGGTGCAACTGACGCACCATTAGGTGCAACTGGTGCACCCCTTAAGGAAGAACATCCAGATAGAACATCCAGTTCTTCTTCTTCTATTGAAATGACAACAGGGGTACCCACGGCGACTCTTGACGACCAGGCGGCGGCGCTGCCGACGGACGACGACGTAGACGATCTGGGTGGTGGCGGAGGTGCCTCGTCGAGTACCACCGACCACGGACTCGGGACTTCGGAAACGTCAGACGGCTCGAGGCGAGCGCGCGTGAGGCGCACGCCATCGGGTCATAACGGCGAGGTCGAGGGCGGTCCGCAGGCCGACGAGGAGCGTGAGGCGGTGGATTTGCAACGGCTGCTTCGCGCGGGAATCGAGGTTTCCCTGCACGAACTCGACGCCAGGCTGAACCTGTCGGAGATCCTCCGGCGCCTGTCGGATGCTGGTGTCAACGGCGAGCGGGTTGACGTGCCGGCCGCGGCGGCGTTCGTGCTGTCGGCGGCAGCCAGGCCGGTCGGTGACCCGTCGGCGTATGTCGCCGCGGCGATCATCCGAGAGCCTGCTCGGTGGCCGTGGCACGCGCTCCCGTCGACGTGTGAACTTCAGGGCCACCGATACCTGGATGAGTTCCGCATGCAGTGCGTGAGATGTCATCAAGAGCGCCCCGGCTGGCGGGAGGAACGTTACGCCGCCGACAGTGACGGAGCGCATCAAGCTCGGCCGGTGGCGTCATGAGCGGCGTCGGACCGCTTTCGCCGGTCCAGACCGCTCCCGTGGCGCCGGCAGAGCACCTGCAAGCCACCTTCGAGGCGCGCGAGCTGCTGCTGGCGATGCTCGGCGCGGGCGACCCATCAATGCACGAACGGGTGTTGAGCGTCGTGCGGCACGCTGCGCTCGCCCCGGTGGTGAACGAAGCGCCGGCCAGTTCTGATGACGAAGTGTTGACGGTCTCCTTCGAGCGGGTATTCACCCGTTCGCAGGTGGTCGAGGTGTTGAACGAGCTGAGGAGAGCAGGAGCATGAGCGAGACGATGATCGATCGCGCCGCGAGCGTGGAGGCTCGGCGTGATGCCGAGACCGTCAGCCGACTGAAGGGCTTCTCGGCGTTCGTGCTGCTGGTGCTCGCCGCAACAAGTTTTGCCGCCGGCGTGCCGGGCTTGCTGGACGCAGGCCGGTGGGCGCGGCTGGGCGATATGGCGTGGCTGACCCCGATCGCGATCGACGGAGGCCTGGTGTTCTTTTCGGCCAGCGCGATGGCCTGGCGGGCAGAGACAGCGAAAGCGTCGAAGCTGGGCTGGCTGATGGTGTGGACTCTGTCTGCAGTCAGTGTTGCGGCACAGATCGCACACGTGCTGGGCGACAATCAGACCCCTGGCGTGCAGGACTACGTCGGCGCGGGAGTGGCGAGCATGTTCCCGCTACTGGTGCTTGCCTCAACCCGCCAGTTCGAGATGCTGCGCTTCTCTCGCCTGATCGACCGTGAAGCGAACCGGGTTGCCGCTCGTGACGCTTTAGAGGCACCGAAGACTGCGAAGGCCAAGAAGCCCCCGAAGGTATCCGCGAAGACAACGGCGAAGCCCGCGCCGACTCCACCGCGCGGTCCAGGCTCACGCCCCAGCGTGACCGTGGAGCGTCCAGAGACCCTGCCTATCGGTGGACCGACCAGCACGTCCCTCGCCCAGCCTGCTGCGTCGACGGCGAAGGCGAGCATGGCGCTGGTCGGGCAAGCTCGCGCCAGCGACGCCGGGGATACCGATCAGCCCGCCAGCGAGGCGGAGGTGCTCGATTGGGTGCGCGGGCGTGTACTGGCGGGGGAGCGTCCGTCGGCGGCGACCGTGGGCGAGATGCTCGGGAAGTCCAAGGCATCCGGACTTCGGCTGGTCAATCGCGTCACCGAGGACCTTGAGGTACGACGCGGCGGCGCCGTGGCCTCGGCTCAGTCCGAGCCCTGGCCGCTGGCGGGAGCCAGTCGCGCCGGGTAGAACGCATCCGATTTGCGCAATGCGTACGTCTTCAGGCGTGAGGCCCCCGCCTCCCTCCTTCTGCTGAGACGTGGAAGGGCATGCGCAATCGGAAGGAACTTTAGGGACATGCGTTCCACAAAATTGATGGCCACGCAGAGGCCCACTCGGAGGCACTGGGCAGGCGGAATTCGCCGCACGTTTATCAATGCGCTCGTGGCGTTGATCGCCGTGACCATGATCGCAACCTCGACTGGGCTCGACGCTCAACCAGCTCACGCTGCCTCTTATGGGCCCGGGTATGACGGGCCCAACGGTCGCATCGGGGCATATCTGGTCGGTTCGACGGTGGTGTACTGCCTGCGCCCTGCGGAGCCGCGACCGTTGGGCTCGACCACCTTCGCCGGCTATCAGACGTGGCCGGGCGGCGCGTCTGGCCCCAGCATGAGTGCGACGTCGAACGCGCGCGTCAGCTGGGCGATCGCTACCTACGGGCAGACCACGAACGACAACTGGGCTGTGGCGGTGACGATGTATGTGTGGTCGTTGGCGGACCCGACGGAATACAACAGCCACGGCATGTCTGGCGACTCGTGGTACATCGGCCGCGTGCCCTCGGCACAGCGAAACACGGTGCGCGCGAATCTGGCGACCATCCGTGCGAACGACGACGCCATCGTGGCTGGCTCCACCGGATCAGGAACCGGTCGACTCGTATTCGCCGTCGACGAGGGCAACAACTACCTCGGCACTATGACGGTGGACTCTCTTAGCCCCTCAACTGCGACGGGCACGCTCACGCTAACAAACGGCATCTTCCTCGCCAACGGCACCAACGTCCTCGCGGGCGCAACCGCGGGCATGACGTTGGACATTCAGGGTGTCCCGCCGACTGACGACGGAGAGCCGTACAAGATCAGTGGTGTCGGCGACTTCACCGCCGGCGGTGGCTGGCGCGGCGAGGTTGCCGTCTACACCACCCCTGGCGCGCAACCTCTAGGCGGTCCCGGCCGACGGGCAGTGAACAACTTCCAGATCTCCGGGATTGACCCGGCTGATCGCGCGACGGCGTTCCAGCCTGCCTTGACGACGCAGGTGGCGTCGAAGTTCATCGAGCCAGCGCAACCGTTCGATGACGTGGTGACCTTCACCACCGTGCCCGCCGCCGACGGACTCAACAACCCGTGGTACCAGCGACTCTCTGGCAACTTCGAACAGATCGTGGCCTTCGGGACCGTCTACGGACCGTTCCTGCAACAGCCGGTCGAGGCGGCCGACGTACCCGCTGGAGCGCCAATCGCGGGCACTGCGACGGTGACGACTAGCCTGTCGGACGGCCCAACCGTGCCCTACACGGTCACCACGGCTGAGCTCGCGATCGAACCAGGCTTCTACACCTGGGTGTGGGAGATCGCCTACGACAACCAGCCCGCCCGTACCCAGCTGTACATCCCGGACGCGTACTCGTTCGTGGACCGATTCGGGCAAGTGGCGGAGACTCAGATCAGCCCGACTCAGCTGCGGTTTACCACGATGCTGACGACCGACCAGGCCGCCGTCAGTGATCAGGTTGATGACGTCATCGATGTATACACAGTCGGCGGTTGGCTTCGCGACCGTGGCACGCGAGTTCCGGTGGTGCTCACCGGCACCGCCTACTATTCGGCCACACGACCCGTTGTCTCCGACACGGTGCCAGCCTCCGCGGAGGCAGTGGGCATCTACACGGTGACCACCGACACCCCTGGTGAGGTGACCGCGCAGAACATCGACGTCGGTCTTCGAGAGGGCTTCGTGACGTTGGTGTGGTGTGTAGATCCTGCGGCACAACCGGAGCCGTTGCGCGGCTTCACGGCAGCGTGGTGTGATCAGTACGGGCTGGCATCCGAGACGGTGGAAGTCTCGGCGCCGATCGTCGTCACCGCGGCACAGCCTTTGGCGACGCCGTCGGGAACTGTGACCGACACGGCGATCGTGTCCGGTGCGGTTCCGACGTCGGGAATCGAGATCTCCTTCGAGGGATTCCTGCAGGGGGTCGACGCAACCGCGCCGGTGTGTGAGGCGGGCAACCGCATCTACGTCTCGAGCGCGCCGATCACGGTCGCTGCTCCCGGCGAGTACGTCTCGGAAGAGTTCGAAGTGACTATGGACCACCTCGGTACTGTCTACTGGGTCGAGACCGCTCGACTGCCGGATGGCACGCTCATTCACGAAGGCGAGTGCGGTCTGCCCAACGAGACCACCCTGGTGCAACTTGTGGAGGTCACCACGCAGGCCACCGAGGCGGTGGAGCTCGGCACGGAGGCGCGTGACACGGCTCTGCTGGTGGGCATGGTTCCCGCTGGTGCGGTGATTACCTTCAATGCCTACCGGCAGCCAGAGGGCACCCCGACTGCTGGTGGCGGACAGCTTGACGACGACGGCATCGTCATCGCTCCGATGTGTGAGCCGGAGAACCTGGTGTTCGACGGCACCCAGGCGCCGGTTGCCGCGCCGGCAGGGAACCACCCTGACGGCACAACCGTCCAGGGGCCGGCGACGGAGTTCACCGAGCCAGGCACCTACTTCTGGGTGGAGACTCTGACCGATCGAAACGGCACCATGCTCCATCAGGGCGAGTGCGGCGCACCGGACGAGACGACCTTCGTCTCAGCACCGCGGCCGCCGCTGCCAGTCACAGGTGCAGCGGACGTGCTGGCACCGCTCGGTCTGCTGGCAGGAGGGGTCATGGTCGCGGGACTTGCGGCTCTCGCTATCGCCACCCTCCGTCGCCGCCGTGAGATCGTCGAACAGGTCGCGGCGGAGTAAGTCCGCAGGACAGCAAAGTCAGGAGCCCTCGCGCCGTTAGGCGGGAGGGCTCCTGACATTCTCGAGCGATTGCGGCTCGCTATCCGCACACGAAGAACTTGACCGTTCCGAGACCGCTAGAGGCGTAGTCAATTCGGTATGACCAAGGGAATGTGTAGGAGGGGGTCGAAGTCCCCCCAAAGCCAGGGGTGTGAGACCCATAGGCGCCCGGGTCCACGCAGGATGACAGCGGTACGTGTGCCGAGTTCGTCCTGACGTACGTCGGCTCGTTGTTCAGGCAGGCCAAGTTGTTGTTGAAGCCAAGGCTCGTGCAAAGAGCCGCGCGCGGGTGAGGCGGAGGCGGAGGGGGAGGGGCAGTCGTCCCACCACCCCCGGAGGTGTTGCCGCCACCTGACGTGTCCCCTCCCGCAGTGTTGCCACCTGAGGTGTTCTCGCCTGACGTGGTGCCGCCCGCCGTCGTGCCGCCCCCGACAGGGGGCGCTCCGGCGACGACTGCCGCCTTGTCGTGGGCGTCGCGCGCGACAGTAGCGGCAGCGAGCAAAGCCTCAATTAGTTGATCTCGATCGGCGTAACTTGAGGACACCCCGTAGGGTGCGGCGCTGAGATTCTGCACTGCCTGCTGAAGGCTCTCCTTCTCAGCCTCACCAGCCAGAGCCACCCCGGCCAGAGCGGCGCGACCGTCAGCGATGATGACGCGCAGCACTCGGTCGAGCTCGCGCACCGCGGCGAAGGTCGCCTCGCGAGCATCTGTCCGTGTGTAGTGCTCGTCGACCAGCGCAGACCGCACCTTCTCCAGACGCTCCAAGTCCAGCTCGAGAACAGGCTCGCCGTCTTCGTCGACGAGCGCGTTGAGCACATCGCTGATTGTTGATGCGAGCTCGTCGGCCTCCGTCACCGCATCGGAGAGGTCGGCGGCTTCAGCGGCCGCCAGGGCGGTATCCGCCGCGGCCTGGGCCTGCTCGAGCTGCTGAGCCTGAACAGTGTTGACGGCCATGATGGCCCCGGCCACGAGCGCCAAGGCGAGGGTGATCCCAACACCGATCAGGACCCGACGCCGGCGGCGCGACGGCGACGACGCGGGTGGAGCTGGAGCGTCAGTTTCTGTTACGGCGTCCGCCAGCTCAGGGGTGTCGTTCGTCGTACTCACGAGGTGGTTCCTTTCGAAGCGTCGTTTCCCAGTGTGTCGGGTTTGGTGGGCGCATCCCGCACACCGGAAGACAGGCACGCTGCGCATGGCCACCCGTGGCGGGTGTTGGTGAACTCGCCGAAGCGGTCCTCGTCGACGTATTGGCGAAACAGCGCCGCGAGCTCGCGCGCGGCTTCCTGAGCGTCGGCTCTCTGAGGCATGGCGTCCAAGGCGACGGTGACTTCCTCGCTTCCGTAGAACTGCAGCGTGCACACCGGATGCCAGCCGGCGGCGCTGCGGCACGAGTGTGCGTGGACCGCCGCGATGTCGTTGACGATGATGCTTCGGTCGCGGCGCCGACCGATTTCCGGTTCGCCGGAGAACTTGAGCGGGGTCTCCCGCACCTTGAGGGACTCTTTCTGCGTCATGCCGTCACTATGGGGCCGCACCGGTGACGATTCGGCGTCCTAGCAGTGCTCTGTGGAGAACTGGAGCCGGGAATGGCTGAAAGCCCACCTGTGAGGGAGTACGTCACCCGCGTCACCGCATCGCGTCATGGAGCGCGTCACGCACTGCGTCACCGGCGTCACCACACCGCGCAATGGAGCGCGTCAGCAGGTGCGTCATGAGTCGCGTCACCGCGTCACGCAGCGAATGATGCATCACGTCATGGAGCGCGTCACCCCCGTCACCGTGCCGCGTCATGGAGCGCTCTTCGACGCAAAAGGCGGCATCACTCCTGGAAGTGATGCCGCCCGGTCCTAGTGCTGCGCGTCAGTGGGAGAGCGCCACCTCTGCGATCTGAAGCGCCCGCTCGCGCGTCATGCCCACAGGCATGAAGCCGTCCTTTGGTGCGAAGCGCACGGGCGGGCAGCCGGTGAGGTGACGCACCTGCATCCGCAGTTGGTCCCATGATTTGAGGTCTGCCGCTGTGGTGGGGACCTCCGTCGGGTGCATCAAAAGCCACAGGTCGAAGTTCACGTACTGCTCGAGCAGGATGCGCTTCTTCTTCCACTCATGCTGGGTGCTCCTAAAGAACCGCTTGGACTCGCTGCGAGCCTGCGCCTTCTCATCCTCGCTGCGCGGCGCGCGACGAGCCGGTTCAAGGCTGGCCAGTGCAATGCGGTGAACCTTCTGGCGGGGTGCGTCAGGATTCCGAACGGTCATCCGCGCGGCCTCAACGGCGGCCGCGGTCTCGCGCGCGCGACGCAGGCTGTAGTCGGCCCTGCTGCGAGTGTTCACGTAGGCGCGCTGTGTGGCGAGGACGATTCCGAGCGTGCCTGAGGTGGTGGCTTCGGCGTTCAACTCTTGCTTCTGGCGGGGGGAGAGCTTCCCGAGGTGGCGCAGAAACTCTTCCCACGTCGGTTGGTAGGTGTGCGGGTAGGTGCTGGTGGTGACGCTCATGAGGGGTGTTTCCCATCTGCTCTTGACTGTGGGGAGGCGATTTCGCCGGGGCGGGCCGTGGCCTGCCCTTGCCGCCGTAGGGCGGCTCTGCGGAGGCTCCGCGTCAAGTGGGGAGAGAGCGGTTTATGCCGGACTGAGCGCGTCAGCGGGAGGCAGGATTAAAGAGCGATCGGAGGCTTGATGGGGAGGGCAGAGCCGCTAGGCGAGACTTCCCGGCGATGACACCGGTAGGGGGGCAGCGGGATACTCAGGCGCGCTTTGCGCGGCGTATAGGTCTGGGGGTGAGACAGGCCAGCGAGGGCTTGCAAGATCAGGGAGCCACACCAATGAGCGAGGACTTTCCGCAGCTGCCGGCAGGCGATCTAGACGCGATGAAGCAGGCCGGAGGACTGGTCGAACATGGCGGCTGGGAGGTCGAGCAGGACGACGAGCGCGACCTGGAGGAGCCGATGCCCTCCGGCGGCATGATGGGGCCGATCAACTGGTGGGCGCTGTCGCCCAGCGCGCAAGCAACCGTGTTGGCTGGCTTGAGCGTGTGGGTGACGCGATTGGTGCGAACGTTCCAGATCGAGTGGACCGAGATTCCCCCCTGGTGGTACCGGCATGAGGGATTCATCCACGAATTGTTGGCGCTGAAGCAGGCGCGTGAGCAGGTCGCCTACGATCCGGCTGAGGCCGAAAGTGCGCCGCTGACATGGCTTCACAACCTGTCGCTTGCGCGAGGCAGATTGCGCGCACTGCGGGACTCTCTGGGTGGGGACTACCGAACCTGCCCTGAGCCTCGGGTTCCGGGGTGGGCGGCGCTGTCGGGGGACGAAAGTCGCACGTGGCAAGTAGAGGTTGAGCGATACGCGATGGATATGACATTGAGGGGGAGCGAACGATGAGCGCTGTGAACAACATCACTTGGGGCCGGCTACGAATAGCGGGCCTTGTCGGCGGCGTACTGGTGCTGCTACTTCTAGCAGTGGTGGTGCTGGTAAACGTGTTTGCCGTCACCGACGACACTGACGCGGCGTTGGCCGAGGTGGGAGTCGTCGATGGCCAACGGGCCGCGAACCTGGACGAGTGGGGGATGCTGACCCCTCCGATCACGGAGGACCCGGCCATATTCGGCCCGTTGGCCGCCGCGGCCCTATACACGTACGACACCCGCGAGGCGAACTACGGCCAGGCGACCGCCGGGATGAAGGCGTGGCTCATGAACTTCGACTTTGAGCCGGTCATTCCTCGCTTCGGTCACGCCGATCAGGACGAGCTGATTTGGTGGTCGGCGTTCCCGAAAGAGGAAACGTACCGAGAGCAGTCCGAACGGCAGATTCGTGTCAGTGCCGTAGTCGTGGGTGAGCCGCGAATCAACGACGACCACCGAGACTGGGGCGGCGGCGATGACGCCTTTCTCGAGAACGATGGGCTGAACATCGTGACGACGGACCTTGTGGTGACGTACGAGTTCACTAATGACGATCTCAGCCGTCGCACCCTTGTGGAGAACGTCACCGTTACGGCAGAGATTCACTGCGGGCAGAACATCATTGACTCACGACCAACAAGCAACTGCGTCGTAGTCAATTACCGCCAAGAGTTCATGATCTGATGCCCGCTCCGGTAGTTGCTGCTGCTCCGGTTGTCGCCGCAGGCGCGGGTGCGGGGATGAGCGCCGGTACGGCGGCGAACATTGCCTGGCAAATCTCGCCTCAGCTGCGGAAGTTCGTCAAGCAATTCGTAGCGCCGTTCATCGGCATCATGCTGATGATGCCGATCATCGTCGCCCCGTTCATGGCGGTGGCAAGTCAGGCGGCACTCGCCTCACTGCTGCGACCCCTGGCGACGAGCTGTTTGGAGGCTGCCGAGGGCGCGCAGATGGACAACGGCACTGTGGTGTTCCCGCTACCTGCTGGGACCTGGGTGATGACATCCCCCTACGGGATGCGAGTCCACCCGGTTCACAACGTCTCGCGAATGCACAACGGCACAGACTTCGGGGCGGCAGACGGCACGCCGATTCTGTCGATCATGGACGGCATAGTGGCCGATGTTGTCTATCCGCTTTCGGGAGACAACTACATCGCAGTCAACTCCCGCGACTTGGACGGGGTGAAGATCCGCACGATTTACATGCACTCGTGGACGACGGGAATCTTCGTCGTCCCCGGTCAGGAAGTCGCTGCTGGGGATGTGATCGGCACCGTCGGCAATGCGGGCACCTCCACCGGCCCCCACTTGCACTTCGAGACGTGGGTGGAAGGCAAGCGGGTGGACCCGGTGCCCTTCCTGGCCACTTACGGCGCGCTCGAGGTCGCCGACTGCGAGCTGCTGCAGAACTAACGCTTTGCGCGCGGCCGTCATCTAGTGGTGACCGCATTCCGCGGCCATTTAGATGATGCGTTCGGAAGTGAGGGTCTTCGATGGACTCGGTGTTGGTGCTCGAGGCGGCATTGCAGGTCGCTACGGTTTCTATCCCTGACGTACAGCCGGACTTCTCGGCACCGTTCTTCGTTGGCTTGCAACAGCTCGTGTCGTGGTTCCTGGCCGCTGCTGCTCTGTTGTCGATCGTGGCTTTGGCGTACTGCTTGATCGGTGTGATCTTTCAAGGCTTCGGCAACCAGTCGTATCAGCAGTCGGCAGCGGCGAATCTGCTGCGCGTGGTGGTCGGCGTCATATTGCTGGCCAGTGCGTCGGCGGTGGTGGGCTTTTTCTGGGGCTTCGATCTGGGGCTTGCGTAGGCGTGAAGGGAGTACTCGCAACTTTGCTGCTGACGGCGGCGCTCGCGCTGGGGGGCGCGAGCGCCGCAGTGGCGCTCCCACCGGACGCGGCTCCGTCCTACTCCCTTGATGCAGTCGAGGTGTGGGAGGGGACGGGCACGTCCACCGATGGTGTGGAGTGTTGGCGCAATGGGCCGGCGCGGACCATCTACTGCGTCACACAAGAGGAATCGGGACCGGTCGTGGCGGAGTGCTTCGGGCAGGTGTCGGTACTCGCCTGCACCGGGGCAGATTATGCGGCAGCAGAGAATTTGGAGTGCGTAGCTTGGCCGTCGGGGATGACCGCGACCTTCAGCGGCTTCCGGTTGTGTGTGACCGGCACGGCAATGAAGGACTATCTCGACTCAGAGGCGGCCGGCGCTCCTCGGGTGGGGATCGACTTTCAATGTGGGCCGGATGTGGCGTGCAAGCTGCAACAAGACATCGCCATCAGCACCACGCAGATGGCGTTGGAGAACATCCGGGGGGCGATGAACAACACCGCCTTCACCACCGATGGCGCATTCTGGGTGGGCGCGACGACGGAGTTCTCCTGGTGGCGGTGGGCTGTATTGCTGGTGACCGTGGTGGCGATGGCGTGGGGCATCACGTTGGGGCTACTGAAGCAGGACGGACCAATGGTGCGCTCCGCGGTCATCGGTGGCATCCTCGCTTGGCCGGCGGCGGAACTGTCGGTGTGGACGCTCGGCCACCTCCTGAACGTCAGCGAGCTACTCACTCAGGCGGTGATGGGCGCGAACTCATCGGGAAGTTTCGACGCGCAGCTGGCGGAACTTGCCAACTCAGGCACTTACGACGAGCAGACGGCGGTGGTGTGGTCGTCGCTGATTCTTGCCCTGGG
Organism: uncultured Microbacteriaceae bacterium; assembly: GCA_964462815.1. Taxonomy (GTDB): domain Bacteria; phylum Actinomycetota; class Actinomycetes; order Actinomycetales; family Microbacteriaceae; genus Microcella. Next base: position 35,967 of record CAYWZI010000001.1, on the reverse strand, counting down.
AAGCTTTGTGCTGACCTTCGTGTTCGCGTTCCGCAATTTGGCCCTAATGGTGCTGGTTGCGTTCGCCCCGCTTGCATTCATGCTCGCGCCGGTCCGGCCGGGGGTGCGGATCATCACCGTGTGGGCGTCAGCCGTGCTGGCACTGATCATCACGAAACCGTTGACGATGGGCTTGCTGGCACTGATTCTGACCACTGGCGGGGAGATGGAGTCACTATGGGTGCCGGAAGCGCTGCCACTGTTGTTTGGCATCATCCTGACGGCGTTCATGCCACTCGTTGCGTTTACCCTGTTCGACTTCGTGGGTACGCAGGCAGCATCCTCGGCTGAGGGCGCCGGGCGTGCCGTTTCGGGGAGCGTCACTCGGGGTGGGCAGTCAGCTGCACGCAATGCGGGCTACCACATCCGGTCTCGACCGCGTAAACGCGAGGACGGATCTGGGACGTCGTCGGGTGGCGGTGCTACTCCACGTCCTCAGCCGATAACCCGCTCGCCTGCTGCCTCCGGGGCAGGCACAGGAGTTCCGTCGATGCCGAAACCGACGGAACCGCACGTGGCTCCGCCGATGCCGAAACCTGGCGGGTGAGGGTCCGCGGATGAGCATGTCTTCGTTGCGCAGTGTGCGCTTTGGCCCACTAGCGACCCAGGGGATTCTGTTCGGGCTGGGCATGTCGAACCTGGTGACGCTCGCGATAGCGACGTTGGTTTTGCTGGCGTCGCTTATGCGGTTCGGTGTACCAGGGGCGGCGATGTCGGCGCTGCTGTGGTTCCCGTTGATGGTCGTGGGGTTGCTACACGTTCACCGTGTGCCCCTGCCGGTGTATTTGATGCAGTGGGGAGTGTTCATGTTCAGGCATTTCAGCGGAGGAACGAAGTACCGCTTCCGTCCCGAAGCGCCGCGGGCGCACGGTGCGCTTCACCTTCCCGGTAGGCGGGCGGGGTTGGCAGTGTGGGAGGGGCCCACATCAGGGGCTGCGGTAGTGATGGATCCGTTCGAGCGAACCGTGTCGATCACCGCCGAGATCGACGTCCACGGCTTCCTGCTGCTCGACGACGACGAGCAAGCTCAAGTGGTGGCGTCGTGGTCTAGAGCGTTGGCCTCCTTCACCCAACGCGACGGGATTGCGCGCGTAGTGATGCAGGAGCGCACCGCGCCGGCGTCGCTCGACCCAGCCGAGCGGAGCTTCGCCGCGGCGAAGACGCGGCACTCTCTGCCCGAGGGCGCAACGATTGTGATGACGGCCTATGAGGGAGTCTTGGAGCAGTTGCGCGATCAAGCGGTGGCGCATCAGAACTATCTGACGATCGCTATTTCGCTGAGGGCTCGCACTGCAGAAGTGAAAAGCCTCGGCGGTGGCCAGGCAGCAGCAGTGGCGATTGCGGAGTTGGAACTGTCGGCGATCACTGACGCGGTGGAAAAGTCGGGCTTCCGCGTCCGGCGTTGGCTTACCCCACGCCAGTGGGTGGGCTTGGGGCGCGTGGCGTTCGATCCGGAGTATGCCGCTGAGGTGGAGCAGCGCACAGGCGGCGGCGCGGGCGTGGATGTGGCCGCGATCGGTCCGATGGCGCTGGAGGAGCCAGTGGACAAGCCAGGCCTGGTCCGCACAGATTCCGCGGTGCACACCACCATGTGGATTCACGAGTGGCCGCGCACAGACACTGCGCCCGGCTTCATGCAGCCGGTTGTGTTCGCACAACGGGCCGACATGGCACAGGCTGTCAGCCACATTTTCTCTCTCGTCTGCGAGCCGGTGAAAACGCGGGCAGCACTTCGGGAGATTGAGCGGCAGAAGAAGACGTGGATGACCAACGCTTCGCTTCGCCAGAAGCGTGGCCAGCAGATCTCGGAGCTGGACAACTTTGAGTTCGAGGCGATCAGGGAACGCGAGCAGGAGGTTGTGTCAGGCCATGGCGAGTTCCGCTTCGCCGGCTACTTGACTGTCTCAGCCTCAGACGAGCAAGCACTCAACGGTGCGGTGGCGGGAATCCGCAACGGGCTCGCACAAGCATCCCTGGAGCCGCAGGTTCTGTATTTCCAGCAGGCGGAGGCGCTCATGCTGAACGCCCTCCCAACAGGTGGGGGTCTGAAGTGAGCATGCTGTCGGCAAAGCCTGCAGGGGAGACTCGCGCAGAGCGCACCGCACGACGGCGTGCTGAGGCGCAACTGCGTCGAGCGGACACGTCTCATCGTCAGCGGGAGGAAGCGCCTAGCGCGGGGCTAGTCGCCCCGGTCGATTTCGCCGGAGCGACCGCGGCCGGCACGTACTGGAATCCTCTACAGATCGCGCAACCGGCGCATCGGGCTACGAGCCCGAACTTGGCCGGCGCGGTGCCATTCGTCGCCGACGCAGACCTTGGCCACGCCGGTCCCATTCTGGGGTTGAACGCCACCACTGGCGGCATCTGGCATTTCGACCCGTGGGAGCTCTACGCGTCCAAGCAGATCAACTCCACCAATGTGCTCGTCATTGGCGAGTTCGGTACGGGCAAGTCCGGCACAATCAAGCAGTTGTGCTTCCGCTCACTGGTCTTTGGCCGCCAAGTGGTCGTCCCCTCGGATTCAAAGGGCGAGTGGGTGAAGGTTGCGGAAGCTGCAGGCGGGCAGGTGATTCGTCTGGGCGGTAAACACACCGCGGCACGCCTGAACCCTCTGGACCGGGGCCCTCGAGCGGCGGAGGCAAGCGACGACGAGCACGAGGTCATGGTTGCCTCCCGTAGGCGAGCAGTGCTGGTGTCGCTGGTGCAAGCAACCCTCCCGGCCGATTCGCTTTTGACGCCAGCAGAGCACACGGCAGTGGAGTTCGCTCTGGCGTGTGCGATCGAAGCGACGCGGGATGAGCCCACATTGCGGGCCGTGTATGCGCAACTAAAGAGCCCCGACCGACACCATTCCAGCTACGTCGCCGGCATCGAGGAAGATGGAGCCCGCGCCCGCCACGTGTTGCGCCGCTTCTGCGAGGGAGACCTGGCGGGCCTGTTCGAAGACGCCTCAACGGTGACACTCGACGACGACGCGCCAATGGTGGTCGTTGACACCTCAGCGCTGTTCGCCAGAGGCGAGCTCGCGGCGACCTGTGCGCAGATCTGCACCACCAACTGGATTCAGGCCGTCATCTCGAACAAGTACGCCCGACGCACTCGTTACCTAGTGCGGGAGGAGGGCTGGCGCGACATGACGAGCGTCGCAGCCCTGCAGGCGTTCCGTGCGTGGCTGAAACTGTCCCGCGACTACGGCATCTCGGTGGTGACTCTCATGCACAAGGTGAGCGACTTCGACGCAGTGGGAGCTGAAGGCTCCGAGGCGCGGAGCTTGGCGTATTCGATCTTTGCTGACATTTCCAACAAGTTCATCTTTCAGCAGGCCGCGGCAGAGCAAGGCCGCCTGGTCAAAGACTTAGGCCTACCCCTGTCGCACGCGCGCATGGTGATGGATCTGCCGCAAGGCGTCTTCCTTGCACGACTGGGTTCCCGACGCGCATTCGTCGTCGACGCATTCGCCACCTCCGTGGCCGTCGAGCGAGACCTGTTCTCTACCGACGATGCCTTCTCGGCACAACCGGCAGGCGTCGCCCGCGTCGAGACGCTCCTAAAGGAACCGTCGCTCACCGAGGCGCACGAAGTCGGCTCCGAAACGCCGGCGGGTGAACGGGTAACTGATGATCGAGCGGCCGCGGCCGAGCCAGCGGTCCGTTCCGCGCCGCTGTCGTTCACGCAGCGACGGGCCCTGCGGCTGATGGCGGAGGCGGATGAGCAAGGGCCGCAGCTGGTGCTTAGCGTCCCGTGCGGAAGTTGCGGATTCATCCCTGCTCGTGCGCATCGGTTCTGCATTCGGTGCGGCGTGGCTCTGAAGTCGGCGGTGTCGTAGGTGATCCCGCAAATAGTGGCCACCATCCACTGCCTCGACGCGGCCGCGGCCGCGGCACGCACCACTGCCCGGACTGAACGCTCCGAAGCGTGGCAAACAGCCGCGGTGAGATTCAGTGGCTTGTGCGCCCAACTGGTGACAATTGCGGCAGGCGCTGGCCACACCGGCCTGCTGAGGCCCCCAGACAGGCCGGCGGGGGCGGTCACGCTCGAGTTGGCGAAGGCGGCACGGCTTTTGTCGGAAACGCCTGCACCTGAAGGGGTGCGGCCGCGGGTGTGGACGCAACTGGTGCTGGATGTGCAAACGGCGGCCCGGGAGGCGACCATGAGCTTTGCGCTGGGGCGAAGTACACGGTGAATCTTGAGCACCCGGGGCAGTCGTTGGCGATCGCTAAACGCGAGCTTCTGCAAGCGACTCCTGCCGCCCCTGCACAACTGGCCTACATCGTCCAGCGTCTGGGGGACACGATTGCATCCTTCAGCCGCGTCGCCGACGTCGTGGGGGATGCGGAGGCTGCGGCGATGGCGCGCTTGGTATCAGCGCGGATGACGGTCCTCGCTTCATGGCTTTCGGCGGGCGTAGGCAGTGTTGCTCCTGCGTCTCGAGGCGAATACATCTCGAGCCTGTGCGATTTGGCGCTAACCGTGATGGAGGCGCGAGAGGACGAGATGGATTTGGCCGAGGCGGCCGCGATCGCGGTGGCGGCGGTAGACACCATTGCAGCGCTTCGGAAGCAAGTTCGCGCAGGACTCGCCTCCGGACAGTGGCAGCAGGTCGCCCCAGCGACGTCGGAGCAGCTCGGCGAAGTGGTGGACATGGCTAACCTGCTCGCCGCGCAAGCCACACACACGGTTGTCACCGGCGGCGGCCTTGGTCGGCGCCGGCCACATCGAGACCTCGACGCATCCCCGTACCGGGCAATCGCACACGAGGGGCCAAGCCCGGATGACAGTAAGGGAGTAAGCCGATGAGCTCCACACCGACCGCGCACGGTGCCGTCCCTATCGACGGCAACGTGAAGCTGGCGATGCTGATCCTCGGCGTGGCCATCTCAGTGCTCGTCGCAGAGCTCGCCGGCATCATGTTGGCCGCGTTCACGGCAGGTGTTGACGTGCCCGGCCTGTCGGGGGCGCAGCTGATCGCAATTTTGTTGCTTCAGGATGTGGAGGCTGTCACCGGTATCGCCGGCGCGATGCTTCCCTACTGGGTGGGGTTCACTGCCACCTGGCTGCTGTTGGGCAGTGTGGGCGTGTGGGCATGGCGTTCGTTTGCGGCAAACGCGAACCCGTTGCTGAATCCCGAACGGATGCCCGGCTTTCCCGCCGCTCGAGCAGTCGCAGCGATCGCGGGTGAGAAGGCGTTGCTGAAGCAGAAGCACCTGCGCCCTGACCTTGCAAAGCCGACCGTTGAGCAGTTGGGCTTCAAGCTCGGCTCCTACCGGGGGGTGGAGGTGTGGATGTCGATCGAGGACACTCTGCTGATCATCGGCCCGCCCCGCTCGGGCAAGGGCACCAACTTCGTGATCCCGCTGCTGCACGCAGCCCCTGGTGCGTTGGTGACAACATCGGTTCGCCCAGACAACGTGAAGTTGGCCATACGGCAACGTGAGCGCATGGGCTCCAAACCTCACGTGTTTGACCCTGCGGCACTGGTGTCCGGTATCGGCTCGGCGGTGAGGTGGGACCCACTGGTGGGGTGTGAATCCGATGAGGTGGTGCGCAGGAGGGTGTCGGCGATGATGCCAGCAGATACGTTCTCCAACACCAAGTCCGGCGACTACTGGGCGAGTGCATCCCAGATGATCATCGGAACGCTCATGCATGCGGCCGCCCTCCCGGAGGAGGGGCGACGTAAGTCGATGCGGGATGTGTGGCGGTGGCTGTCTGATCAAAACGCGGCCCGGGAGGCTGTGCAGATTCTGGAGTCCCACCCCGACGCAGCCCCCGGCTGGGGCTCGTCACTGTCGGCACTGCTGAGTGCGCCAGCTGAGTCGCGGGCGAACAAGTGGGACGCGGCCTTGACCAGTGTGAACTTTCTCTCCTACGCCCGCGTGCAGGAGATGCTGTGCCCGGAAGTGGGCGAAGGCTTCAACCCGTGGACGTTCCTCGAGCAGAAGGAGTCCCTGTTCCTGCTGGGCACCGTCTCGGGGGATGCGACCATGAACCGGCTGGCGGTGATGCTGTTCGATGAGATCAGCAACACAGCGCTCGAGCTGGCGGCGATCGCGCCGGGGGAGCGACTGAGCCCGCCGGCATGGTTCGTGCTGGATGAGGCGGCAAACTTTGCCATTCCGAACTTGCCGAAGATCCTCAGCTACTTCTCCGGCTCAGGCCTGGTGTTGGTGCCGATCTTCCAAGACATCAGCCAGGCAAGGGCTGCGTACGGCGCCGATGAGGCGGATGCGATCATGGCCAACTGCTTGGTGAAAGTGTTCTTGCCCGGGCGGACGAAGGCGCGCGATCTGGAAGAGATCGAAAAGCTCATCGGCCAACACAAGGTCACCCAAGCCTCCCGCTCGCTCACCTCGGGGGAGAGCCGCACGTCGTTGCAGTATTCGATGCACGACGAGTCGATCATCACCGCGGCGCAGATCGGTGGGATGCGTCGAGGGTGGGCGACGGTGTTGTTCCGCGAGACCGCGTTTGCAATGCGTCTGCACCCGTACACGGAGCAGAAGTGGGCGAAGGAGCTCTACGCCGATCGGGCCGCTGTCAACGCTGACGTGCTGAACGTGAAGACGTCGCAGATCGCCGATCGACGCGCCGCATACGAGCGTTAGTGTCGCGCGGTGAGGAAGCTCAACAAGCATGCAAAGAGGTCTGCCAAGCGGGAGGAGTACCGAGCCCGTTACGCCGCGTACATCAGCTCGGCCGCGTGGCGCGCTGTCCGCCAGGGGTGGGTGGATGAGTACCGGCTGCGCAACGACGTCGAGCCGGCGTGTGAGGTGTGCGGCCGCGAGTGGGAGCTGGCGCGCGATGACCTGCACCACCACACCTACGAGCGACTGACCGCGGAAGCGTTCGAGGATCTCGCACCGCTATGTCGCAGCTGTCACGACCTGGTGCACGAGACAGTTCGAGAAAGCAGACACTGGTCGCAGATGCGTGACATTGCCGCGTCCCGCAAAGTCATCGAACGACTGCGACATCTGCGCGCAGTCCACCGTCAGCAGGTGAGCAGGCACAGTGCCGGCCAGGAGGGAGCAGCATGAGTGAGATTGAGGACGCGGTTCGCCGGTGGGCGCAGGGCGTTTACCCGGTCGAGGCAGGTGCAGAACTCCTGATCCGCCAGGGCAAGGCGATCCGCGAGAAAGCGCCGTGGCTGCAGGAGATCGGACCCGAGGGTGGCCAACGCATGGTGGCCATCGACACGGAGATGCTGTGGGCCAAGAGTGGCGCGTGGTCGGGAAGTGAGCAGCGGCTAGTGAACATCGCCTTGTCTCTGCTCGACAGTGAATTTACGGTCAAGCTGCACAACGCAGTGTCAGGGTTGGACGCAGACCATGTCGAGCTCGTCCTGGCTGCAGTCGCGCACGCGGCCGGCTCTCACGAAGCACGCAGGCCGATCATCGAAGGCAGCAAGCTCACCGGCTACACCGAGCCGGTCAATGCACACCCGTGGCCGGACCAGCTCAACACGATTGGCACGCCGGCGCGCTCGAGTCGTGCTGTGGCGCATGAGGCGAGCGACGGCGCCGGCGGGCTGGGGCGGTCTCTGTAGGGATCGAGGCCGAGCAGCGTGAAACGAAGAAGAGGCCACCCCATGGGGTGGCCTCTTCTTGTGTGCTGGCTCCGGCCGCTCAGGCGGTGCGCTCGGCAACCCGCTCGGCGCTGGGTGCCGGCTCGTGTTGCTCGAGCCGGCCTTCAGCTTTTGGGTAGTTGCCGATCGTCACATCCTGCAAGTAGCTGTTCGGGCCGATCGCTTTCAGTCGGTTGTAGACGTTGTAGTGGATCGACTCGTCGGGGTTCACCGCCTCGGGCGTGCGGGTCTGGTTGATGACCGCGATTATCGACTGGCCCTTGTCGTACTGGGCGACCAGGCGCTCCGGGGTGACTGCGCCGTAGGCGTGGACGTTGTACCACTCAGTGTCGAGCTGCTCGCCGCTGTCCTGGTCGAACTGGTCGACGGCGATCTCCAGAAGCGCGTACTGCTTTTCGTTCTTGTCGGTCTTGATGATCGGCTTCTGCTTCAGCCTGCCCATCACGGTGATCTGCCGACGTTGACTCTCAATCTCAGCCACGAGGTGCTCCTTCATCTCAGGAGGACGCTTTCTGCGCCCTTTCTGAGGGCTGATGACCGCGCTCGCGCATACGGGCACTCCCGGACCTTGGCTGTGGCTGGAACCTGCGCCGAGAATGTTTCTTATGTCAGAACGTAGTTGCTCTGCTTGCACTTTTGGCAATCAGAGTCGAGACGGATCTGGTTCCGCCAGCATTGCGAGGTCGCTCGAAGGCGAGTGAGCTCGCGCCCAGCTAGCCGGCGCGAAGCACCTCTGCCAGGTCGAAGCCCTTGCGGTATCGGAGCTTTGCGATCGGCCCGGCCCAGTTCTTTTTGAGGTGAGCCCACTGACCCGCAACGAGGGCGGGTGACACTCCAAGATCTTCCGCAATTGCCTGAATCTCTCCGACTGAGGAAGCCGCGATTAGCGCGTCTCGGTGCGACGCAGGAATCAACGTATTCTCGGCAAAATCGTTTGCGGCGGTCTCTTGGGCGTCGTCGTCGTCGTTCGCCCGATCGCCGTCGATGAACGTACTCCTCTTGGGATGCAACAGGACGTGCGCAATTTCATGGAGGAGTGTGAACCAGAGGCTGTCGAGTGCGTTGTATCGACTGGTCACGGCGATCATGGGTGTTTTGTTGATCCAGCGGGAGACCCCGCTGATTCGAGTGTTGGGAATCTCGGCTACAAACACCAGGACCACCCCTGCTTCAAGCAAGAGGGATTGAGCTTCGCGGAACGCAACTGCAGGTTCACTTGTGGTCAGCCCGGGCAGACCTGCGGCTGCCTCCCGCAACTTGTGTTGGTCGTACACAGGCGCGCCAAGCGCGATGGGAATAGCTTGCCGTTCTGCGAGGCGGAGCCAGAGGGCTGTGAGGTTCGCATCGATCGAAAACTGCTGGCTTCGCTTGTATGACGCCTGCGGCTCTAGCCAGGTCTTCTCGAAGGCGTGCGGCGACGCAACTCCAAAGAAGCCGAGCAGCTTTGCCACGACGGATGCGCCATGATCCGCAGAGTCAATAACCCCCCGCTCGACAAGAAGGGGTCGCGAAAAACTCGTGGCCCAGTCGCTGTAGCCGGCGAGTGCGTTTTGCCGTTCGGCGCGGGCCTCGTGAGCTTGACGCGATGCCTCCAAGCTCAACCACATCTCGGCGGAGACCCCGAGAATCTCTTCGAGAGTCACGGCAACGTCAGCCGATAGCGGCGCTGTCCCCTTGATTACGAGGTTGACATGCTTCGTGCTCAGCCCAGTGCGCGCTGCCAACTGGGCCTGGCTGATCTCCCGGGCATCGAGCTCGCGTTGCAGAATGCGGCCGGGGTGAGGGGCGAAGTCGAACGGGGAGTCTGTGGACATCGTCGAGGGCATAGTATCTCGATTCAGTTCGAGTGGCGAAGGATCGATCGGCCCCGCACGTGAAGGTCATTCACGCGCAGCGCCTCCGATGAGGCGTGTTCAAGCAATGAAGCCTGATTGGCAATCAGCTGTGTAGTTCCGTCTGGTCCGAGTGTGTGGGCACGCATTTCAACCTCTTCTATACAAAGGGTGAGGCCTCCTGAATCAACGTCGATTCGCAGGCTTCGTAGCGCCCCCAGGTGGGTCAACGTGGGGGCGTGGGAGACAAGATGCAGCAGATCCTCGGCGGCGGCAGCTTGGTCCCCCGCTATCTCTCGGAGTCGAGCGCGCGAGAAGCAGCAATCTTTGAGCGACGCGCTCGACCAGTTCAAAAGCAAGGTTTACCTTTCTGGTAAACGAGGGTTCTGGTACAATGGTATTTACCCGACAGGTACATGCTACCTGCTCTCAACCGAGAGTGGGAGCAAATCGCTACACGAGAGGAGGGCCTCATGGCCCTGAACCAAAAACTGGAAATCTACATCGATGACAAGCCGTTCACGATTGCCGACTCAGACCAAGAGGCAGCAGCGCTCTTGCGGCTCGCTGGTCGAGACCCGAAGTCATATGACCTGTTCGTCATCGCCAAGAACGGTGTCGAGCAGAAAGTCGGCGACGGCCAAATCATTAACCTCCGGGACTCAAGCCGCTTCTCTGCGCGCAAGAAGGTCCGGTTCAGCATCGACGGAGAGCGCTTCACGACCTACGACGACGACCAGTCAGCTGCGGCCCTCCTCCGTTTGGCCGGCGTCAACCCGGCCGACTACGACCTTGCTCGCGTTCGGTCGGCAGGTGAGAGCGAGTCATTCAGTGACGACCAGATTGTCACGATTGCGAACGGCGACGAGTTCGTCACGGCGAAGCACGTTGGGGCCGTGGCGTGACAAACGCCGAAACTCTCGCTGGGCCGGCTCTCCCGGGGCCGGTCCAGCAGTTCATCGATGACATGACAGCGATAGGTGCGACCGCGCGGGTTGAAGACGCGCGAATTCTGTACGAAGTGGTTGCTGTGGCCGGCGCGCTCAAGGGGATGGCCGTCACGACCGGGGTCAGCATCTCAGAAGTGCAGAGCTGGCCCGTGGTTCCACCGCATTGGATTCACCTTCCTGACACAGTGCAGTTTCCTGCGACCAACTCGGACACCACCGACTGCCCACCAGGGTGGATTCGTCACTCGCGGGACTTCAGCTTCTCCGACACGAGTGTCCAGCCGGCACTGGCCTGGCTACGTCACGTACGAGGTGTCGTTTCGATTGCGCTCGCTGATGTCGCCTAACCCGCGGTACTCCGTCGCGATCTCCGGCGACCTCGACGAGCAGGCGCGCGCTCACTTGCTTCGAGAAGACGGGCAAGAGGATGTACTGATTGCAACGTATGTTCTCTCGACCGGTCTCGAGCGCACAACGGCTTTGATCAAGACGGTGATCCCGCCGCGAGAGGGCGAGCGTTTCGTGCATGGCAACGCGTCATTCACGAGTGCCTATGTACTTCGAGCTGCGTCGGAAGCACAACTCCTCGGCCATGGTTTGGCGCTCCTGCACTCGCATCCGGACGGCACGGGATGGCAACGACTCAGCCCGACTGATCACGAGACGGAGGCTGAATATGAGCGCGTTGCCCGAGCGGTGACAACCATGCCGTTGCTCGGCATGACATTGGCCGGAGTTAATGAGGCGTGGTCAGGGCGGTTCTGGTTCGACAAGTCCTCCCCCACTTGGGTCGAATCAGTCCGCGCGGTCGCCCCGAAGCTAAGGATGTCGTGGAATGACAATCAGCGCGCTGTGCCCCCTGTCACGGGTTCGCAAATTCGGACAGTGACCTCGTGGGGTGAATCTACGCAAGGCAAGCTCGCCAGGTTACGAGTCCTCGTGGTTGGCGTGGGCAGCGTCGGTCTAGATGTCGCGCAGCGCCTGGCCGCAACGGGTGTGAAAACCATTGGCGTCATGGATTACGACGCTGTTGAGACCGTCAATCTGGATCGAATGATTGGCGCGACTCGCCTTGACGCAGCACTGGGCCGCCCGAAGGTAGATGTCGCAGCCCGGCTGATGCTCTCGGCGTCCACTGCTCAACACGTCGAGATTCGCAAACATGAAGTCAGCATCACGGACCCGATCGGAGTGAACATCGCTCTGGACTACGACGTGATCTTCTCGTGTGTAGACCGACCATGGCCACGGGCTGTTCTCAATCAACTTGCTTACTCTGACTTGATCCCGGTCATCGACGGCGGCATAGCCCTTGACACGCTCAGCAACGGGACGATGCGTAATGGCATCTGGCGTGCACACACACTTGTGCCCGGGCGTCCGTGCATGGTGTGTCTAGGCCAGCTGGTTCTTGGCGACGTTCGTCTCGACAAGAATGGCCAGCTCGACGACCCTGCGTACATTGCCGCAGGCAACCGCAACGAGCCCTCGCGGCAGAATGTAGCCGCACTCGCGGCGAGCGTCAGCGCTGCACTTCTGGCCCAGTTCGTCAGTCTCACGGCTCATCCCGGGGGCCGGGGGGTCCCCGCACCGCTTCGATACGTGCTCTCTACTCACACCCTCGAGCATTCGCCGGCGCGTTCAGGGCGCTATTGCACCTACGAGAATGCGCTTTCTGCAGGCGACCGACGCACGCCAATCGCCGAGAGCCGTGAAGACTGGATTACTGTCGTGACGGATAGGAATGCGGCAAGAAAACCGCTCCGTCATCGCGCAATTGCAGCGGCGGAGCGGCTACTGACCGCAGCCATTTCGAGGCTGTAACTTACGCCCCAGCAGGGCCGGACTCACGTGCGTTCGACTGCGCTGGCCCACACCCACAGGCGGTGTCGGCGGCCAGCGGTATCGACGAGCTCGACATGTACAGCGGTGTCAGTCCACTCGACGGCGACACCCTCGAGCTGCGCGGGCGCTGCGGTGAAGTGCACCCAGGCGCGAATCGGGACTGGTGTGCCCTGCGAGCGGGCTGGTTGCGCGGCCAGATCAACCTCGGTTGGAGAAAGCCCTACAGGTCGGGGCGCGCTGGCTACTTGTTGGGCGCGGGTCGCCATCTGCCTGTCGACGCGGTCTGCGTAGCGGCGGTTCGTACCCACGAGGCAACACTAGAACATACGTTCGACTATGCAGTTTGGGAGGGGTCGCTTCGCTGCGGAAAGACAGCGGGTGGGTTTGCGATACGCGTGTACCCCTGAGGGGTGCGTTTTCTTGATCGTCTCTCACCCATAGGCTGACGGGGCAACCAGTTGACGGAGAAGCGTGTTCGACCAGTTGGTAGCGGCCCCTGGTGAATTTGTGGGGCTGTCCGGCTTCGGGGCGCACACGAATGTCGTCTCTCGGTGCAAATCTGAATGGCTATCTGCCGGCCGGGGAAGGAAGCGCACACATGACTGATGCCCTTGAGCTCGGAGGTGTGCGTGCTGTGGCCTGGAAGGACGCTCTTCCTGGCGGTGCAGAACCTCAGCAGGTGCACTTCGGCCGTGACACTTCTGGTGTTGGCGAGGTTCAGATCGCCGTGGCCACCGTGACAGGTCGACCGGCCAAGGCCGACCTGGCAGCCATGTGGAAGACCCGTGGCGCGAAGACGGCGATGCCGGTGGTTGTGGCCGCGGTGGGCGCTGATGGTGTGTGGATGTTCTCTGGCGGCACTAGCGCAATGCCCTTGGGTCCTCTTCCCCACGCTCAGGCTCAACTTCGCCTGCAGTCGATTCTTGATGAGCCCGACGGGATTCGCGCTACTCAGCGCATCCGAGCTATTGAGCAGGCCTACGAAACCATTGGGGCTGCGGGGTTCTCAAATCACTTCCTCTTCGCCTCCTACCACCTGCAAAAGGATGTGCCGCGCAGGTCCGACTGGGCGCGCAACGCCGAGCGGGCCGCATCGATCCAACAGAAACGTGGCCGCGATTTGATCGCGGCACTCGGTTTCACGAGTGAAGATGCTGCCGGCGGCGCGCTCGTGTTGCGCAGCACGAGCGGGTCACGTCGCGCGATCGCGGTCCTGCTCAACGAGTCGGAACAGTTCGATCAGAAGAGCCCCCACTACCCGATCTCTCCAGTTGCTCACGGCTTGGAGCTGGCGAAGCGTGAAGATGTCCAGTGGGTCATCGTGATGCGCCAAAGCACACTGCGCCTCTACCCGGGTCGAGATGGTGTCGGCGTGGGCCAGAGGGGTCAGTCCGAGACCTACTTCGAGCTCGATCTGGCATTCCTCGATGAAGAGTTCGTCGCCCTTCTAACACTCGTGTTCTCAGCGGACGCTCTCGAGGTGGGTGGATCGGCCGACGAAATTCTTGCAGGCTCGGCACGATATGCGGCCGACCTCGGTTCGCGGTTGCGTGATCGCGTCTACCTCGGAGTCGTTCCGCGCCTGTCGATCGCCGTCGCCGAGCGCCTGCCGCAGCTCGGCGTCACGGTCGATGCTGAAGGCTTGCAGGTGGCCTACCGCCTCAGCATGCGAATCCTGTTCCGCCTGTTGTTCCAGGCTTACGGTGAAGCGACGGAGCTTCTGCCAGCGGACCGCAACGAACACTACGACGCGACCAGCTTGAGAAAGTTCGTAGAGGTCGACAGCAGGACTGACCCGAACGACTTCTCCGATGAGGCGTCGTCGATCTGGATCGGCCTGAATCGAGTGTGGAACTCGATCTTCGTAGGCAACTCGCTGTGGGGTGTGCCCGCCTACGGGGGCAGCCTTTTCGACCCCGCCAGCGACGAGGGGCTCCTGCTCGAGAGGCTGCAACTGCCCGACAGTGTGCTCGGCCCCGCCTTGCAGGCGATGCTCACTGAGAAGACCGATGAGGGGTGGCCAGGCGCTGTCGACTTTCGTTCGCTTCAGGTGCGCGAGTTCGGCACAATCTACGAGGGCCTGCTCGAGTCGTCGCTCTCGCTCGCCGAGACCGACTTGACCACCGACAAGAACGGCGTCTACATCCCGGCACCTGACGGTGTCGATCCTGAGGTGCAGGCGGGCGAGCCTTACTTTCACTCCGCCTCCGGTGAGCGCAAGGCGACCGGCTCGTACTACACGCCGAAGATCGTCGTCGATCACCTGATCGAGCGCTCGGTCGAGCCCGCGCTCGACGCGCACCTCGGGCGCGTGAAGGCGCTCATGGACGAGGGCCGCGAGCGCGAGGCCGGCGATCTGTTCTTCGACTTCCGTGTTGCCGACCTCGCGATGGGTTCCGCGCACTTTCTCGTCGCGGCGGTCGACAAGATCGAGCGCGGCATGCGCGACTTCCTCACCACCACTCTCGTTCCGTCTGTGCGTGCCGAACTGCAGCGCCTCGCCGAGAAGGCGCGCGAGGCGCTCGGCGCCGACGCCCAAGCGGCCGAGGCGATCACCGAGGCGCAGCTGCTGCGGCGCCAGGTGGCGCGTCGCTGCATCTATGGCCTCGACATCAATCCGCTCGCGGTCGAGCTGTCGCGCCTCGCACTCTGGATCCACACGTTCGTTCCGGGCCTGCCGATGTCGAGCCTTGACCACGGCCTCGTGCTCGCGAACTCGCTCACCGGCATCGGCACGGTCGATGAGGCGATGGATTCTCTGAACGCGACAGCGCTGTTCGAGCCGATCATCCGCGAGCCGCTGGCCGCGGCGCACGAGCTGCTCAAGGATTACGCGCGCGCTTCCGAGGCCGACAAGTCGGAGGTCGCCCGTGGAGCGGAGGTGCTCGCGCAGGCGACCGCCGCCGCGGCGCCCGCCCGGGCGATCTTCGATGTCGCCCTCGCCAAGCGGCTCGGGCTGCCCGTCGGTGAGGCTTGGGACGCCGAGCAGTTCATCGAGCTCGCGACCGACCCGCGTATCCGCGAAGCGGTCGACGCGTTGAGCCCGGCGCACATGCCGTACCTGTTCCCCGAAGTGTTTCTCCGCGATAACGCTGGATTCGATGCACTTGTAGGCAACCCGCCATGGGAAAAGTTGCACGTTGAGGAGCACCAGTGGTGGGGGCTGCGTATCCCGAAGCTCCGCAGTATGCCGCAGAAGGAGCGAACGGCCGCGCTCGCCGCATTCCGCGCGGGCCGACCTGACCTCGAGCGCCAGTATGAGGCGGAAATCGAGGCCTCTGCGGCGATCAACCTTGCCGTGTCGAGCGGCCTTTATCCGGGGATTGGGTCTGCGCATCTCGATCTGTACCAGGCATTTGCGTGGCGGTTTTGGCGGCTGTTGCGCCCGACAGGACGGACGGCGGTTGTGCTCCCTCGGGGAGCATTGTCCGGTTCCGGACTCCAGCAATGGCGCAGAGATGTGATCGAGAAGGGGTCTTTCGCAGACGTGTGCTTCCTGGCGAACACGGGCGGTTGGGTGTTCGAGAACGTGGATGGCCGCTACACGGTCGGGCTCGTCGTGATTGAACGCGGAACCGACCATGTCGTTCGTTTCTCTGGCCCATTCTCAAACGAGTCAGCCTTCCGCGCCTTAGCGGGAGAGCTGTCCGAAGTGACCGGTGAGGTCTTCCTCGATTGGTCTTCGACTGCGGCTTTTCCACTCATTCCCGACCCCCGGTCGGCAGAGGTTTTCCTCCAGATGAAGCGCTCTCCTCGTTTCGATGAGGCTCGCGAGGGCTGGGAGTTCCGTCCCATTCAAGGAGACGTCAACGCAACGTCCGACAAGGACAAGCTCGAGTTCGACGTCGACGAGCCGAAAGGTCGAATCCCAGTTCTCGCGGGCGCCTCGCTAAACCTGTGGGCTCCAGACTTCGGCACCCCATACGCCTACTCGCAACCAGAAGTACTCCGACCGGCGCTCACCGCAAAGATGGCCCGCGCAGTTGCTTCCGCGCGCTCGGTCTACTTTGGGTTCAAGTTCGCAGGAGGCGAGCTGCCGATGGATCGTGCGCGAATTGCCTTTCGCGATGTTGCCCGGTCGACCGACACGAGAACCACCGTCTTGTCGCTTCTGCCGCCCGGAAGCGTGTGCACACACAAAGCGCCAATCATTGTCCGCCGCCAGGGAGACGAAAGGGCAGAAGCTTTTCTTCTCGGTGTCATGAGCAGCATTCCGTTCGATTGGTACATGCGCCGATGGGTTGAGATCACTATGTCGTTCGAGATCCTCTCCCCAAGTCCGGTCCCTCTCTACGATCCCGAGTCGGAATCCTGTGGACGTATCGTCGAAATTTCCGGGCGTCTGGCCGCCGTCGACGATCGCTACCGCGAGTGGGCGTCGGCGGTTGGAGTGGAGACCGGAACGGTGACCGACCGGCTCGAGAGAGAGGGCCTGATAGCTGAACTCGACGCGCTGGTCGCCCTCGCATACGACCTCACTCGCGAGCAGGTTGAGCACGTGTTCGCCACATTTCACCGCGGGTGGAACTATGGCGAACGTCTCGCCGCTGTACTCGAGCGCTACGACACGTGGAAGGGCGTCTGATGCAGCAGCCGATGAAAGCAAATCCTAAAGACCTCTTCGAGGGGCGGAAGCACTTCGAGATTCCGCCTTTCCAGCGGCCTTACGTCTGGAATGAAGAGGATCAGTGGGCCCCTTTGTGGGACGACATCATCCGTGTCAGTGAAAGCCATCTCCGGGATGAGGGGCATCCGGTCCGCGCCCACTTCCTGGGGGCGATCGTCTTCCAGCTGAACCAGGCGACGTCAGCCGGTTTGACGACTCACGAGGTCATCGATGGGCAGCAACGGCTCACGACCATTCAGGTTCTTCTGCATGCGGTTCGAGCAGTCTTGGCCGAACGCGGTCACGAGTCTGAGGCTCAACTCCTGGAGGAACTGACGCGCAACGGTCAGCCGGAGTTCGCGAAGACGGAGGGACGGTTCAAGCTCTGGCCATCGCAGGCAGACCGACAGCCGTTCACGGCTGTCATGGACGGTGTGACGTACACGAAAGACGAGGGTCACCCACTGTTCCTCGCTGATCGCTTCTTCCGTGCCGAGGCCGGTCGCTGGTTGGCAGGGTCGCCCGCGGACGGGGGCGAGGTGCCGCCCGGCACGGAAGCCCAACGTGCTCGCCAGCTCAGTGAGACTCTGGCTGGTCGGCTCATGCTCGTCGCCATCGACCTGAGCAACGATGACGACGCGCAGCTTGTCTTCGAGACCCTCAACGACCGGGGCACCCCATTGCTCAAGGCAGACCTCATCAAGAACTGGGTATTCCAGCAGGGCAAGAAACTCGGGGCGGACATCGACGAGTGGTCCAGGGTTCTGTGGGACGACTTCGACACCGAGTGGTGGCGGGAAGAGATCGCCCAAGGTCGGCTCAACCGATCGCGCGTCGACATCTTCCTGCAGTACTGGTTGACCATGCGCACCCTCGACGAGGTGAAGTCAGAACTCGTCTTCCGTCTCTTCACCGAGTACGCAGGCCGACACATGACCTCTGCAGAGGGTGCTGAGCGATTCCTCCGTGAGCTCCGGGCCGATGCGGACACCTATCGGGGAATAGCGGAACTGGACAGGTCGACCTCGGCCGGGCAGTTCCGCGCCCAGGTGATCGAGGCGATGGAACTGGCGGCGACGATGCCGGTCTTCTTGTGGTTCATCTCTCGAAACCACCACGTTCCCGACGACCAGGTGCAGATCGGACTCGGGGCCTTGGAGAGCTGGGTCACACGGCGCACACTCCTTCGGCTGACCTCCAAAGACGTGAACCGATTCATGGTCGCTGTTCTCAAGGATCTCGTGCAGGTCGACCCGAGCGTCGCGGGAGAGAAGCTCAGGACCTTCTTGTCGACGCAGACTGCGGATTCGCGCTACTGGCCCAGCGACTTCCAGATGATCGCCGAACTTCCGGACAAGAAACTCTACGGAGCGATGAAGCAGTCTCGCATCACCGCAGTGCTCGGCGCGGTAGAAGCAAGGCTCCGGGCATCGTCGACCAAGCACGAAGACGTCGCTATGCCGAGCGGCCTGTCTCTCGAGCACATCATGCCGCGAGGCTGGCGGACCTTCTGGGACGCACGACCACCGCTCGACCCGCAGAAGGCGGCGAAGCGCGATGCGGTTATCCACACGATCGGCAACCTCACCCTGACGACGAGCTCACTCAACAGCTCTCTCTCGAATCGGCCGTGGAGAGATGAAGAAGCGAGCACGCTCAAGGAAGGCGGCCAAGCCGGAAAAGGCAAGCGGAGTCTCTTGAGCATGTACAGCCTCCTCGTGCTCAACAAGCTCATCGTCGACGAGAAGCAGAAGCATTGGAGCGAGACCGACATCGAAGAGCGGGGAGCCCAACTGACACGCCTCGTTGTCGAAGCGTGGCCCGGCCCATTGCCAGTTCCTTCCGAACCGGCTGCTGGAAACGAAGCGGGAGACGACATCCATGACTGAGCAGCTGCCCGTCTTCGCGACCAACCGTCTCGCGCCGCCCATGACGGTAGGGCAGGAGATTGCACGGCTGTTCCGGGTGAATAGGGAGGCGCTCGCGTCCGCTCCCAGCGCAGCCATCGCGACCGCCTATGTCAACCCGGCCGGCTTCCTGCTGATCGCCGACGAGCTCGAGCAGCTGCCTCGCATCCGCGTGCTACTCGGGGCTGAGCCGCTGCCCGACCCGGTGTTGAACGAGCGGGCCGACGAAGCCGTTCGTGCTCGCCTGCGCGGTGCGCTTCATGATCACGACGCCTGGCTGCGGGCAGAGCGCGACGCCCTCGGCTTCGCACCGGAGGCTACTCTGTCGGCAAAGCGGCTCGTCAGCTGGCTTCGTGCCGCCGATGAACGGGGCGAGCCTGTCGTCGAGATTCGCCGCTACACCGGCGGGTTTCTGCACGGCAAGGCGTACATCAGTCATCACCCGACGCATCCGGCCTACCTCGCCGGGTCGAGCAACCTCACCCTCGCCGGCCTTACCCGCAATGCCGAGCTCAACGTTGGCGCTTCGGGTCAGCACGGTTCGACCGGGCAGGTCGTCGATTGGTTCGAGGAGTGCTGGGCCGATAGTGAGGCCTATGACCTTGCGGCATTGTATGAGCCGCTGTGGCAGGAGCACTCGCCATGGCGGGTCTTCTTGCGGATGCTGCTCGAGCGGTATGGCCCGCACCTCGACGAGGAAGAGGCGGGTCCGACGCGGTTTGAGCTCACCCGGTTCCAGGCCGACGGGGTGCGCCGTATGGAGCGCTTGCTTGACGAGGTCGGTGGTGTTCTCGTTGCCGACGAGGTGGGCCTCGGCAAAACCTACCTCGCACTGGAGGTAATCGCCGCAGCCACCGAGGAGCGTCGTCAGCGTGTGCTCGTCGCAGCCCCTGCCGCCCTCAAGGCGGCAGTGTGGGATCCGCTGATTGATCGCTACGACTTGAGTCGCCGCGTGACAGTGCACTCCTACGAGGAGATCCGCAATCGGATGGACCCGGAGCACGAGGACCACAAGCGCTTTTACGATCGCGCTGAGGACGCCGCGCTGGTGATCGTTGATGAAGCACACAACCTGCGCAACGCGGGCGCTGCGCGCTCCGCTGCGCTCGACCGCATCATCCTGGCCGGCAAGTACCCCAAGAAGGTGGTGCTGCTGACCGCGACGCCGGTTAACAACTCACTGGTAGACCTCGAGACCCTCATCAAGTACTTCGTGCGGGACGACGCGCGGTTTGCAGCCCTCGGTATTCCCTCGATCAAGCAGTACATCCGAGATGCGCAGAAGCTTGACCCTGAGGCGCTGACTCCAGCACACCTGTTCGACCTCATGGACCAGGTATCAGTGCGTCGAACCCGCCGTTTCGTGAAGGAGCACTACAAGGGCGAAACGGTGCCAGGGCCTGGTGGCAAGAAGATCGTCGTCGAGTTCCCCGATGCGCGCGTCTACCGCGTTGACTACGAACTCGACGAGCCTGGAGAGGATTTGGTCAAGGCCGTCACGTATGCCCTCGACATCCCTGAAGACGAAAAGCACGTGGCATCCTTCGAGCTCAGGCGAGGTGACCCTGGTCGTCTTCTGCTGTCGCGGTACGCGCCCAGCGCTTACCTCACGACCGAGAAGCTAGACGCGACTCAAGTGTCGAACATGGGCCTGCTGCGCTCTGCGCTACTCAAGCGGCTCGAGTCGTCGCCGCGCGCCCTAGCGAGCACGTTCGATGTGCTGATCCGCGCCCACGAGGGATTCCTCGCAGGGCTCAACGACGGATACGTACTCATTGGAGGGGCGCTGCGCGACTACGTGAACTCCGAATCAGAAGACCTCGACGAGATTGTCGAGCAACTAGACGAGGACAAGTCGCACCAGGCAACCCCGGTCGAGCTTTACCACGGTGAGGTGCTGGCGAGCGACGTCGCACTTGATCTGGAGCTACTGAGAACGTTGAAGCAGAAGGCCCTTGAGGCAGCTGGGGTTGATGATCCTAAGGCGGGGCGACTGATCGATGAGCTTTCCGTCATCGCAGACGAAGCCAGACCCATAAGCGCCCGCGGCATTAGCGCGAGTGACCGACGAAAGGTCATCGTGTTCTCGACCTACGCCGACACCATTCGCGATCTGCATGAGCGACTGAGCGACACCCTTGCAGCGGCGCCCACAGGCACACCCCTCGACGACTACCGCGGGCGATTGGCACCTCCGATCATCGGAGAGTACGCATCCGGGAAGACAGGCGGGATCGATCAGATGTCTCGAGCACGCGCTGTGGCTGGGTTTGCTCCCCGCACAGCCGGCCGTCTCGACGACGACGGGGTGCCGCAAGACGAAGATGAGTACGACATTCTCCTGACCACCGATGTTCTTGCTGAGGGAGTGAACCTTCAACAGGCGGCTCGAATCATCAACTACGACCTGCCGTGGAACCCCATGCGCATTGTGCAACGTCACGGCCGCGTTGACCGCATCGGTAGCGAGCACCCCGAGATCGCGCTCGGCGTCTTCTTTCCGACGGATCACCTTGACGAGTTTCTGAAGCTAGAGCAGACCCTCGTGCGGAAGCTCCGTCAGGCGGACGCCGCTGTGGGTACTGGTGTTGTTCTGCCCGGCGTGAGTGCGTTCGAGCCGCGGGACTTCTTCAATCCCGACGAGATCGTTGAAGAAATCGAAACCCTCGTCGAGAGCGGGGGCGGTTCCGCGGCGGGATCGGGAGAAGAGTATCGTCGTCGGCTTTCGGACGCTCTCAACCGCGAACCAGCACTGCGATCGGAACTCGAGGCGATGCCGCACGGTATCGGCAGTGGCTTCAGCAACCCGGCCGTTGAGGGCAACGTGTATGTGTTCTGCATGCGCATGGGCACTAGCGACCGCGTGTGGTTTCGAAACGTGCCCGTCGATCAGTCGTGGGCGCCCCTACCGCTCGACGAAGGTGACGGCTGGAAGGTCGAGGATGACACCCTCTCGTCACTCGTAGCGGCTGACCCCGGAGTGCCCACACGTGAGCGACGGCTCACCGATGAAGCGTTCCGGGGCGCCTACGAAGCGTGGGCTATCGCGCGCGATCACGCCTACGAGGAGTGGCTCGCTGGCACTGATCCCAATGCATTTGCTGCCGCACTTCCGAAAGCGTTCCGCGATGCAGCTGCACTCGCCATGGAACACGGCACGTCGCTCGGGCAGGCGAAGCAAGTCGAACTCGTGAAACGACTCCAATCGGTACCGAGTGTCAAGGCCGCCCGGGCGATGCGCCAGGCGCTGGCCGGCGATCGTGAGCCAGCCGAGCAGTTGAGCGAGATCACGAAGGTACTGGACCAGTTTGGAATCCAGCCGGCCGAGAAAGTGAAGCCCCTGCCGAGCATCCGTCTCGACGAGGTGCGACTCGTGGCGTGGATGGCCGTTGAGGGGGCTGAGAGCTCTTGATTTGCACGGACTCATTCGCGTTCTTCGTCTCGCGGGAATTCACGGAGAAGATCGTTCGATCTTTGCCCGATACCGGGAACCATGCGGATTTCGGCACCTGCACTGGAAGATGTCGGGGCGGGTTGCTACAGTGGTCACATCACGACCGGTTCCGCCTACTCTGTAGGTCCAGGGCCGGTCTTCACTTTGTGGAGACATGTTGACAGCGGTCAAACTGTTTCGGTCCTATGAAGAGCAAGTGGACCTCCTCGAGTCGCGGGGAATGGATGTCGGTGATCGCGATGCGGCGTTATCTCAACTTCAACGAGTCAACTACTACAGGCTCAGCGGGTACTGGTATCCGTTTCGAAAGCTTGAGGCTGGTGTTCGAGTAGATGAGTTTTATGCGGGAACCACTCTCTCCGATGTGGTTAAGCTCTACGAATTTGACGCCTCGCTTCGAGCAATGACATTCAGTTCGCTTGCAACAATCGAACTAGTCATGCGTGCCTTGCTCGGTCACGAATTGGGTCGGATCCATGAGTGCGTTCACCTCGAGCCTTCGCTGCTCAACGCGCGAGCTCGGGGCGAGCCGTATCGATTGTGGCGACAGAAGTACGAGCGTTCGCTGGCTGAATCCCACGAGGACTTCGTGGGGCATCATCGAAACCTGTACGGCGGAAGGCTGCCGATATGGGCTGCCGTCGAGCTACTCGATTGGGGCGGATTGACGAAGCTCTATGGGTTCTCTCCGAGGCCTGTGCAGGACGCAGTCGCCGAGTGCTTTCGGCTTCGAGCTCCACAGCTGGAATCGTGGCTGAAGTCTCTCAACATCGTTCGGAACGTTTGCGCACATCATGGACGACTGTTTAACCGAGTCTTCGCGCTGTCGCCGCGACTGCCCTCTCCTGGGCGATATCCGGCGCTCGATGGTGCAGCGCCTTTCTCGAAGACCTTCGGTCATCTGACCCTCATTCAATTCATGCTCGACAGCCAGGGGTTAAGGCGTGCCGGACTACCAGCCGCGATGCGTGCCTTCCCGGAGGTTCGAATCGTGCCGGTCGCTCATACGGGAGCCCCTGATTCGTGGAAGGAGTCTCCGCTCTGGTCCTGAATAGAGCCGGTTCGCCCGTGCGCGATGGTTTAGCGAGGTGTACGGCACCACTCAGATCGACTGCAGCGCTCGATAGAGCGTCGCTCGGCTGACCTGCACCATCTCTGCGATCTCGGCGCGGGTGTATTCGCCGCTGGCGGCTAGCTTGCGTATGCGCTCGAGCATCTTCGCGTCGACCTTTGGTGGCCGTCCGCCGATGCGACCCAGGGCTCGGGCTGACTCGAGGCCGGCACGAGTGCGTTCGATAAGGGTGTCACGCTCGAGCTGCGCGAAGGCGGTCATGATCGTCAGCATCGCCTCACCCATAGGGCCACCGGTACTGATTCCCTCGGTGAGAGAGCGGAAGGTCGCGCCCTTGCTCTTGATGGTCTCGACGAGCTCGAGCACATTGCGCGTGTTGCGGCCGAGTCGATCGAGCTTCCACACCACTACCTCGTCACCGTCGTCGAGTCGATCGAGCAGCGCGTCGAGGCGGGGCCGGTTGGCGAGCGAGCCAGAGACGCCTTCGTCGGCGTAGACGTACTTCTCGGCGATGCCGGCAGCCGCGATCGCGTCGCGCTGTAGCGCAGAGTTCTGTTCGGTGGTGCTGGTGCGAATGTAGGCGAAGGTCGTCACACGGCTGAGGCTAACAAGTCGTCTCTCACTACTCAGAGATTTGAGAGAGTTTTCTGAGACTCAACGCCCGGGCGTGTCGGCGGCCCTGCCCGGCGTCTCAATAGACGATCGATTTTGAGAGGAGGAGGCTGCTGGACGCTCGTGCCGAGAAGCCCCCCGGTGGCGGCGCGACTTCACGCCCAAATCCCGGACTGCAGGCATGCTGAAACGCCAAAGATCGCGGTGTCGAAATGGAGACTCGAGAACTCCGTTAGGCCGGAGCCGCGCTTGAAGTCGGGGTCTTGGGGGAGACGCCGTTGACAAGCTAGAACCTAGGTCTTAGGCTCACCCCAGTGGAATGACAGCAACCACAACAACACGATCAAAGGAGATTTCATGTTGCGAAGGACACTTAAGGCTGCCGCGTTCGCCGCGTTGGTCGGGTTAGGCGCGGTCCTCGCGGGCTGCGCTGAGGGAGGTGCAGCACCGATTCAGACTGAAAACGCGGGGCCGATCGATCCGAATGCGTGCGACGGGGTCACCCTGAGCTTCATTGGGCTAGATGGCGAGCAGGGCGAGGTGGAGCTCGCAGACTGGCGTGCCGAACGAAACATGACGCTGCAAACAACGTCAACGACAGACATGTCACAGCTAATTGCTGCGATCAGATCTGGCCAGGAGTTCGACCTGGCGACAATGACCAAGGATGATGCCCAGCGGATGATTGCTGGTGGGATCTTCCAGCCGTTGCCCACCGGTCGTCTTGACAACTGGGATGACATGGTGCCCGGTATGCAGAGCAACCCGAATATTCGAGACGCTGAGGGCACGATCTTCGGTGCACCGATTGCGTGGGGAGACGGACCGTTTGTATACAGACCCGACAATGCGGAGATTGTCGGAGACCGCTTGTCGATTCTCGACCTGACGGAACCTGAGTGGAAGAACCGATTCGTCCTATTCAACTCTCCGGGCCGGAGCTTCTACTTTGTTGGAAATGCTCTCGGCTTTGACGCTCCTTACTACACCCCGGAAGAACTCGAGCGAGTAGCCCAGGAGGCGAAGGCACTCGTTCAAAACGCCGCTGCATTCGCGACGAACTTCCAAGACGGAACGGATCGAATGGTATCGGGAGATGTAGACCTGATGATTAACGGTTGGCAGGCGCAAGTTGCTGCTGCCGAGGACCGCGGAGTGACGCTGGACTGGGGATACTTCGACGAGGGCCGAACCGGTTGGTGGGATGCGCTCGCAATCCCAACTACCGCGAAAAACGTCGAGTGCGCGGCCCTCTACATCGATCAGATGATCGGCGTTGAGGCTCAAGTGCAACTGGCCGAGAACCTGATTTCGGGCGTCGTGAACAGCAATGCCATCCCTCAGATCGCTGGCGGGCCGGCCGATGTGTATGACTACGAAGCATCAGTAATGGATCCCGACACAAACGTCTTCGGGCCCATGATTCCCGGTGAAGAAGTGCCAGAGGGTGTTACAAGCTACCAGGATTGGCTAGACGCCTGGGAGCTAATCACCGCAGGTAGCTAACTAATACACTCTGAGCACTAGGAGAGGGCCGAATGAGACCGAATCGCCTTGCCACAACGATGTTGCTGGTTCCAGCATCGGTCTACTATTCGGCCCTCTTTGGTGCGCCACTACTACTTCTGGTTGCGTACAGCTTTTACACCACCGAGAACTTTGATTTCATACCCACCCTGAGCCTCGACAACTACGCTACAGCGCTCTCCAGTGAGGTATACAGAACATACTTCGTGCGCACACTAAGGATATCGATTATCACCGCATCGGTGATTGTAATCGTAGGATTTTTCTATGCCTTTGTCATAACCTACTCACTTAGATCGAGGAAGGCGTTTCTCTACTTCTTGGTGCTAGTCAGTCTGTTCGGCGGTTATCTCGTGCGTATATACGCGTGGCGCAGTATCTTTGGCGCGGAAGGAATTGCAAATTCCGCATTGATCTCTGTCGGCTTCGTGAGTGAACCCCTCGACCTTCTTCGAAACGGCGAGTTCGCAATAGTTGTCGCGATGATCAACTTCTACCTGCCTTTGGGAATACTGCCGATGTACGCGGCTATGCAGAATGTATCTCCTGGGCAGCTTGAGGCAGCACAGGATCTTGGCTCGTCGCGTCTGGGCGCTGCGGGCAAAGTGGTCTTGCCTCTCACCTTGCGAGGGGTCACAGCTGCCTTTGTGTTCACGTTTATCGCCACCGCCGCGGAGTGGCTGACGCCACAACTGCTCGGGGGGACAGAGGATCAGATGATCGGAAACCGAATCGCATATCTCTTCGGCGCTGGCTTCGACTGGCCTTTAGGGTCGGCCCTTTCTGTGACCCTCGTTCTCCTGCTGGCGTTGCTCATTGGGACACTACTGACGATTCTCAGGAGGGTTGTGCGATGAGTCTGACTTCGCGATGGCGCCGTGCGCCATGGGGCGCTGTACTTTACGCAACTTCTGTTCTTATCTTCTTATTCGGCCCCTTGGCCATCGTGGTGCTTTTCTCCTTTCACTCAAGTCCCCGCATGGCCTTCCCGTTCGAAGGGTTCTCTCTCCGTTGGTATGAGGACATATTCAGCGACGTAGAGATACTAAGAGCGATGGGTCGCTCTGCGATCGCCGCGGTGTCTACGGGTCTTGTAACGGGCGTGCTGGGCACCCTCGCCGGCCTCGCCATCGTAGGCATCAGCGTGCGGGCGAAGGGCGTTGTCTTGTTCTTCGCGATGGTTCCGATGTCTTTCCCAGCACTCTTGTACGCGATCGGCCTCGCAATTTTCTCACGCGAGGCGGGTCTCGGGTTCTCTCTGGGTGTGACAATCGCTGGACACATAATTCAATCGTTGCCATTTGTGCTCCTGATTATCGCCTCAACGCTCGACCGGTTTCGGTTTTCTTTATTGGAGGCCGCTCGTGACTTAGGAGCTACAGCTTTCCGGGCGTTCTACACGATTACTTTGCCCATTATTTTGCCAGCTGTGCTGGGTTCGATGTTGTTGGCTATGGCATTGTCCGCCGATGAGTTCATCGTCGCATTCTTTACCGCGGGCCAGGACAAGACGCTTCCATTGATGATGTACGGACGCCTCAACGTTAAGCTCGATCCATCGATCAACGCGATAGGAACAGTCCTGCTTGTAGTTACCACCGCGCTAGCATTTTTCTCCGCCCGACGAACCTCGAAGGAGTCCGTGTGAACCTGGCATCTGACCGTTCTTTCACTGCAATAGAACTGGCGGGAGTTCGGAAGGCTTACGGCTCAGCGCCAGCAGTTCGGCATCTGGATCTCGAAATCAAGTCTGGTGAGTTTTTCTCACTGCTTGGGCCATCGGGTTGCGGCAAAACCACCACTTTGAGGATGCTTGCGGGATTTGAGTTCCCCGATCGCGGAAGCATCCGACTTGATGGTCAAGACGTCACGAATGTTCCTGCTAATCGTCGTGAAGTCAATTTGGTGTTCCAGAAGTACGAACTTTTCCCGCACATGTCTGTGCGTAGGAATGTCGGTTACGGACTGAGAACCCGACGATTGCGACGCGCAGAGATCGACGAGCGTGTAGATGAGATGCTTGTCGCAGTCGGCGTTGCAGAGTACTCAGATCGGCGCGCTGACCAGCTATCTGGTGGTCAGCAACAACGAGTTGCGCTGGCGCGAGCACTTGTTAATCGGCCGAAGGCGCTCTTGCTCGACGAGCCACTCAGTGCACTTGACGTGAAGCTTCGGAAGCGAATGCAGCTCGAGTTGAAGTCCATCCAGGAACGACTTGGCACCACTTTCGTCTACGTGACCCATGATCAAGAGGAGGCGCTGATCATGTCCGATCGTATTGGGATTATGAACGATGGTCGTCTCCTCCAGGTAGGTACGCCTCGAGAGATATACGCCCACCCCACGGACGCGTTCGTCGCCGATTTCGTTGGTGAGTTGAACGTGTTCTCGCTTGAAGGCCGCCGTGTCGCGATACGGCCCGAAAGGGTTGAGATTATGCCAGACCGCGTCGACGTGGGCAGGCAAGGAACTGTTGTGGAAAAGGTCTATCTCGGGCATGCGATTCAGTACTCAATCGCCACCGATCTCGGCCGGTTCATCGTTCGCGGTGGCCCAAGAGACGGTGAACTCGAGTGCGGCGTTGATGTGTCGGTGTCGTGGCAAGCTGACGCCCTCATCGATCTTGGCCAGGGCTGAGAATGGAGTCGGCGTGGCCCAAGCCATACCTCCACGGAGTTAGCCTCGCTGGACTTCGTCGCATTGCAGCTGAGGTTCTATCGGATGTTGCGTACTCCTATTTTGAGACTGGAGCTGGGAGTGAAGTCACCCTCCAAGCTAACGAGGCCGCTTGGAGTGCATGGTTCCTCACCCCGAACCCCCTGGGCGGCGGCGGGTTGTTGGCAACTGATTCGACCATTCTGGGGACGAGGGTCGCATCGCCTGTGATGGTAGCGCCTATCGCGTCGCAGTTCCTCGCCCACCCAGAAGGCGAAATCGCTACGGTACGTGCGGCCGCAGGGAAGATGCAGATTTCGGTTGTCTCGATGAATGCGAATGTGGAGATCGAGTCCCTTTGTGCCATCCCCGGCAGCAACATCTGGTTTCAGTTCTACGCATTCGAACAACACGCTCATACCCTCGGTTTATTGAATCGTGTGCGCGCCGCGGGGGCTAGCGCCGCCGTGTTGACAATCGACAGCAAGATTCCCGTTCCAGTCCGCCGTCGACCCCACGGCGATACGGACCTGCCCCCAGGGCTTCCGCATCCGATGAACGATAGACGTCCACTACTGCAAGACCTCGACTGGTCTCTCGTTGAGTGGGCTGTCAGGAACTCCGGGCTGCCTCTGGTCCTAAAGGGAGTTATGCACCCGGACGTCGCTCGAAGGGCAGCCGAGGTGGGATGTGCAGGCATAATCGTGAGCAACCATGGGGGGCGGCAGGTTGATGGAACACTTCCAACAGCAGAAGTTCTTCCTGAGATCGTTGCAGCTGTCGATGGTGCGATCGAGGTGTACGTGGACGGTGGCATCCGCAGCGGGGTGGATGTTCTCCGTGCACTCGCTCTTGGCGCGCGCGCTGTGCTCGTGGGTCGGCCAGTCCTCTGGGGACTCGCAACTGCGGGTCGAGTGGGAGTGGACAAAGTGCTGGCGCTGCTGAACGATGAGCTCATGGCCGCCGGACGGGAATCAGGTGTGGAGAGCCTCGCTGAGGTACCCCCTGGTCTAGTGCGCCGCAGTGCTCTGGTCTCTACTCGCCTCAAAGGTCCTGAATCGATTCGCGGTCGATGACTGCTGCTGGAAGCCACTTAGGCGGTTCCAGTAACCTCCTCGGGCCGCGTAGCTCATGGAGATTCGGGGCGTTGCTGTAAGTGCTCAGCTATATTTCACAGGTTCGACTTCGCCGGACTCAAGGGATCGGGAGGCTGCTTGTAGCACTGCTAATGGCGCGCTCATTGTACTCGCCGATGCTCTTGGTAGTTTCTCTCCCCGCGCGGCCAAAACGAAATCGGCCATCTGTGCTCGAAATCCCTCCGCTAGCGAGTCCGACTCGCGGGCTGAGAAGAGTTCTTCACCGTCTAGAGAAACTGAACCGTAGCCAGTGAACAGCAGCGAACCCTCAGTACCGACTACCAATAGGTCGTGAACCCGATGACGGCCCGAAAGGGAGTGATGCACTGCGACACGACCTCCACCATCCAACTGTCCTAGTAGATCGACGCTGGCGAGGCCACCAAAGCCAGGAATTGATGAATCGCCGCGGCACAGGATCCGTGTAACTTTCACCTTGAAGAGGTCGATCATCAGATCGATCGAGTGTGACCCCCAATGGTGCAGGAGGAAATCCTCAGACTTCGACCACCAAGCGGCTGCTTCCCTGCGAAGCTCGAAGCGGCGCTCCACCAATTGCTGGATGTGCCCGATTCGGCCACTGGCAACTAGCTCGCGGGCGACCGCAACGGTCGGCAGAAAGCGGACGACTTGACCACTCACCAAAACGAGCTTCGAGGCGCTAGCTTGAGACACGATAGAGTCCAAGGCTGTCAGGCTGGGTGCTACAGGCTTCTCGATCATCACATGGAGGCCAGCGCTGAGCGCCTCGGTACCGATATCAATGTGGGTGTGTGTAGGCGTTGCAACGATCGCGGCATCCACTGCCAACTCAGAGAGACACTCGGCCAAGCTGCTCACCGCCAAAGCGCCGCTATGTGAGGCCAAAGCACTAGCTGCGTCCCTATTGGTATCGGCGACCGCGACCAGTTTCGCCTCTGGAATCAGATCGATCGCTCGAGCGTGTTCCCGGGAGATGCTCCCCGCACCTACGATTACGACCCTTAGTGGTGTGGATCCTCTAGCCACGAAGCATTCCATCCCGCCTGGGAAGGTAGCCGGTGCGTGCAACAACCACACGCGCCACGTCCTCGACCGCAGAAAGTGCGGATGCTTCGTCTACTCCCACGATGATGCCATCCCTCAGAACTACTCTTCCGTTGATCATCACTGTGTTTACGGCTTTCGACCCAGCGGAGTACATGAGATTCCGAACCGGGTCAAGAGCGGGAACCATTTCTGGCCGATCGGCGGTGTGGATAACGAGGTCAGCCCGTTTCCCCGCCTCCAAGGATCCGATTCTTGAACCGAGGCCGGCCGCGCGAGCGCCTCCGATGGTTGCGATTCGGAGAGCGTCATTGGAGGACAGCGACTTCCGACTACCTTCAATCAATCGACTAAACAGGATCGCCAGTTGAGCTTGTCGGAATATATCAAAGGCGTTCGCCCAGTTACTCGAATCAGATCCAAAGCCCAGCGAGCCTCCATTCCGCCAGAGGTAAGCATGCCGACTCGATAGGGCAACCGAATGGCCCCATAGTAGTGACGCTGCGGGAGCCCACGAGACTCCGGCGCCGGATTCCAGCAACACGCCCGCTTCCGCGTCGGTCAACACATTGGCGTGGCTCAGGAGGAGTGATTCGTCCAATACGCCAAGTTCAGCGAGGCCCAGCACGGGATCGGCACCAAACATTCGGGCTACCGCTTCATGATCAGAAATCCCAAACGCGTGATGCATGTTCAGGATCGCATTGTGCTGTGACGCAAGGCTCTTAGAGAGTTGGATCAACTCTGGGCTCGCCGTACCCAAACCACGCAAGGCGATGTGGCCCGTTACCAAAGCCTCTGGATCGGCGTTTCGCCAGAGTTGTCCGCCAAGAACGTCAACGGCTTGCTCGAGGTTCTGCGGCTCTCGTAGCTCCTTCAGCTTCCCATTGCGCGGTTCGCCCATGTCCCAGATGAAGTCATCGGGCCGGTCCATGACAAAGGGGTCGGCCAAGATGGCCCGAATGCCAACCGCATGCGCAGCGCGAGCGGCTGACTCCGGCTCAAACACCGAACCTGCCTCGACAAAGCATGTCGTCCCGTTCCGGACCATTTCGATTGCGGCGAGTTGAACGGCAAGAAACTCCTCCCCTGCTGTGACCGTGTCGAGATACGATCTCGTGAAGCGAACGAACATCTCGTCTTCGGTAACGTCGTCCGCCGCGATCCCACGAAACAGGTGGTACGCAGGATGAACGTGAGTCTCCACGAGACCCGGATGTACGGGAGCACCTGCAGCTTCTATCTGGTGCTTCGCGAAATAGCGGCGGAGTAGATCTGAATCTTCGCCTACTTCAACAATGTCTGCGCCGCGAATCGCAATCGCGCCATCTGCGTAAACTCGGTCCTGGCCGTCCATGGTGATTACATATCCATGCCGGATTAGGAAATCTACTTCAATCAAGTTATCAGCCACGTCTTTCCAGGCCTTTCAATAAAGGAGGAAGGGCCCTCGCAAGCGCCGCGAGTTCACTGGCAGAGTTGTATATGTAAGGTGATACCCGTAGCACTCGTTCTCGACCCCAAACGTGGAAACCTTGTTTCGCAAGGGCGTCCGCCACATTCTCGGCAGGGTGCACTGGAATAGTCACGATGCCCGCTCGACGGCTTGGTTCAGAGGGGCCGCAGAGTATCCCGACATCATTGAGACTAGAAACGAAGGCGTCTACCAAACCCTTGGTGTATGACTCACGTGCCTCCCGTCCTATTGATTCTAGGAATGACATGCTCTCCAACAGAACGGCAAGACCAAGGTAATTGGGCATTCCATCCTCGAAGCGGCGAGCATCGCGGTGCAGAGTATGCGTTCTCATACGTTTCTCATGAAATACCTCGGTAACGCCACGCCAGCCCCGATACGCAGGGCTCCTATCCCTCATTGTGCGAGGGTTGCAGTAGAGAGCGGCAACACCGTGCGGTCCAAGGAGCCATTTGTAGGTGCCGAACATTAGGACGTCAATTTCATCAAGGGGCAAGTCGAATAGCCCTGCCGACTGGATAGCATCAACAATAACTACGGGTCTTCTTGCTCCCAGCATATTCCTAAGTAATCGGAAGTCCAACATCCGACCGGTGATGAAGCTGACCGAGCTAACGATCACTGCTGCTGTCATTTCATCGACTTCGTTCGCTAATTGTTCCTCGCCTGCGTCGGTTCCGATCGCAGGAACAAGTCGCAGTTCCACGCCGGTCCCGCTCAGCATTTGTCCGGTCAATATCGCAGAGGGGAACTCGCTATCGAGCATTACCACGTTCGCCCCAGGCGAAATCTCAGTCAACCCTACGGCTACTGCTAGAGCGCGACTCGTGGACGAAACGAAGGCAAAGTCGTCGGGTGAGCCTCCAATCAATCGTGCGATTGCAGTTCGTGCCTCTGACTCGATTCTTGCGAGGGCAGGACGGCCTAGGGAGCCGAGCGCTTTTGCTTCGAAATACCGAGCGAAGCCGCGCTCTGCGATGCGCGGAAGCAGGCCTTCCGCGGCAGTGTTCAGGTAGACCCCCGACCCTTCCCACGCGAAGTTCATCCGGATCTCGTTCCACGCGCTTTCGCTCATGGTGCTAAGCTAGCAGAACAAAAGACTTAGGTCACGAGTAGAAGAAAGGCCGCCGATGCCACTCACCCCTTCCTCGCTAGCTGGCAGGCTCTCCACCGGCTTGCTGTCGTTCCCAGTCACGCCCTTCAACGAAGAATTGGAGTTCGATCAAGCCCGCTACGAAGAACATCTTGGTTGGCTGGCCGGCTACCCGGTCGCGGCCCTTTTTGCAGCTGGCGGCACGGGTGAGTTCTTCTCGCTCAGCGATTCCGAAGTCGCGCGTATCACGCGCGTTGCAGTCGCTACGTCCGCTAGACAAGTGCCGATTCTCGCCCCAGCTGGGGGTTCGACTCTGAGCGCGGTTGCGCAGGCGCGTGATGCGGAGGCCGCCGGCGCAGATGGGATACTCCTGTTTCCTCCCTACCTGACGGAGGCACCAGTCGAAGGACTCCTGGCCCGGGCGAGAGCGGTCTGCGCAGCAACCGGACTTGGCGTGATCTACTACAACCGCAGCAATGGTGTGCTGGGCGAGCCTGGCGTATCTCGATTGGCAGAGGAGTGCCCGAACTTTGTCGGTCTAAAGGATGGAACTGGCGATATCGAGTTGGTTACGCGAATAGTGAGCAGCTTGAGGGATCGGCTTGTCTACATTGGAGGATTGCCAACCGCGGAGACATTCGCTCTTCCGTACCTGCAACTGGGTGTCACCACCTACTCATCGGCGATGTTCAACTTCGTTCCGGAGTTCGCACTTGAGTTCTACAAGCGAGTGCATGCGCGGGACACAGATGGGGTTACGGAGCTGTTGCGCCGCTTCGTTCTTCCGTACCTTGACATTCGCGATCGCAACCCGGCCGCGGCGGTTTCGATCGTAAAGGCAGGCATGCGCGCGGTCGGACGACCCGTTGGGGCCGTTCGATCACCTCTGGTAGATCTCCCGGAAGGCGACGTTGCTGACCTTGCGCGGCTAATCCAATCGATTGCCGATGTCCGATGAAGAGGACGCCCGGACTCGTCGCTGAGGGTCACGCCATTGAGGGTGAAGGACAAGTCGCAAGAACGCGTGATCCCTCTAGCGGGCGCGTAGTCGCCGAGTTTCGAGGCGCGTCTATCGCTCAACTTGAACGCATCGCAGAGTCGGCGGATGGCGCGGCGGACGGCTATCGGCACACGCGAGCATCCCAGAGAGCTGGTTTTCTCGAGGACATCGCAGGGCGGTTGGAGGACGCGAGCGACGATGTCGTCGAAATCGCTCACCAAGAGACTGGCCTGACGCAGGAACGGCTAGCCTCCGAGATACAACGCACAACAGCTCAGCTACGAATGTTCGCTGCTGCACTGCTCGGTGGAACAATCGGACGTCGGAGTGTTGAGCGAGCACCGGGCTCGCCCAACGCAGACATCCGGATGCGAACTGTGGCAATCGGTCCTGTCGCGGTGTTTTCGGCCAGCAATTTTCCGATTGCCTTCTCAACTGCGGGAGGCGACGTTGCCGCGGCGCTCTCTGTGGGTTGTCCTGTGATCGTGAAGGCGCACAGTGCACACCTGGCAACGAGCGTTCGGGTGGCCACGATTGTGGCGGATGCTGTCCGATCATCCGGGCTGCCAGCCGGAGTGTTCGGCCATGTCCTAGGTAGCCGCGAAGTCGGCACGGCACTAGTGCGGCACCAGGCTGTTCGGGCAGTGGGATTCACTGGTTCACGGGCTGGCGGACTCGCGTTGGCCCAGGTAGCTGCTGAGCGACCAACACCAATCCCGGTCTTCGCAGAAATGAGTTCGGTGAATCCGGTGTTTGTGTTGCCGACGGCAGCCACCCCAGACGTGGCGCGCGGCTTCGTGTCGTCCCTAATGCTCGGCGCCGGGCAGTACTGCACGAATCCGGGCCTGGTATTCGTCCCGTCGGGGCACACCGGGAGTCCGTTCGTATCCCACGCGGCAGAGCTGGTAGGGAGTGGAGTCGCTCAAACTATGCTCACGAAAGGCATTGCCGCGAGCTACCTCGAGAATAGCGGCGCGGCGTTGCAGCGCGGGGCACGTCAGCTTGCAGCTGGTGCAGCGGACCTCTCGATCAACGCGCCCGCTCCGAGGCTCTTTGAGATTGATGCCTCGGAGTTCATGTCCAATAGGGCCTGGGCTGACGAGTGTTTCGGAGCCTCCGCGCTCATCGTGCGCTACGAGCAAGTCGCTGATCTGCAGGACATCATCGAGTCGCTCGACGGGCAGCTAACCGCGACCTTGTGGTTTGGGGAGTCGGAAGTGCTCTCGGTTCGCTCATTGCTTCCGATCCTCGAACGGAAGGCTGGGCGGGTGATCGCCAACGGCTGGCCTACTGGAGTCGCAGTTAGCCCCGCGATGGTGCACGGGGGGCCATATCCGGCAACCACAGATTCCCGCTTCACAGCGGTGGGCACCTCCGCTGCGGATCGGTTCTTGCGTCCCGTCTGTTTTCAAGGCTTCGAGGATTCCC
Organism: uncultured Microbacteriaceae bacterium; assembly: GCA_964462815.1. GTDB lineage: Bacteria > Actinomycetota > Actinomycetes > Actinomycetales > Microbacteriaceae > Microcella. The sequence goes on along the minus strand of CAYWZI010000001.1, from coordinate 723 downwards.
TTCTGGAAGACACATTCGACGACATGCGTCAGCCATGAACCCTCGGTCCAGCCAGACCTACACCTCGGGTCGTCAACGCCGACGAGCCCCTAGCGAAGTACAGGAGTCGACCTTGAACTCGATCCATAGAGTTGTCCGAAACGATATGCACACGCACGTTTGGCTCAATCCATCGCACCCAGAGCTTGCCGTGCCGGATGCCGGCGGACAAGTCGAATCGTTGCTGGCCGATATGGACGGTGCCGGCGTCAACCGTGCCGCCATAATCACACCAAGATCGATGGGTTGGAATGACGAGTACACCTTAAGCGCGGCGCGCGCCTACCCTGACCGACTCGTGGCCGTGGTGCGTTGTGACATGAATACACCGCTCGCGGCGACGCAACTGTCAAGGAAGATTTCGAGGGGTGCTAGCGGGGTTCGAATCGCCGCGGATGACGGACCGTTGCATAGACTGCTCGATGACGATTCGCGGCGGCTCCGGGAGCTGTTGCTTGATACCAGGCTTCCCCTTGCATTACATGCTTATCCCGAGGATCTCTCGACAGTCGACTCTATACTCCATAAGTTGCCGGGGTTGACCGTCGTCCTGGATCACTTCGGACGTCCGTCCGTTGGTCTCGGTGTCGCAGATCCGACCTTCCAGCGAGTACTCGAGATGGCCAAGCATCCAGGCTTGGTCCTAAAGACACCGGATGTCCCGTTCTTCACCCCGAAGAGTGG